>JAJYCS010000087.1 GCA_021778115.1 Deltaproteobacteria bacterium | reverse complement strand
ATGTCTGCACAGCTTTCTATTCTTCAAATTATTACCCAGCGTCGCTTTTCGGGGGCCGAGCGGGTCTGTCTATCGCTGTGTGCCGACCTGCAGCAGCGGGGGCACCGGGTGTTGTTGCTCTGTAAGCCGGAGGGAGGACTACCGGCTGAAGCGGCGCGACTCGGGATAGAGGCCCGGACGCCGGCTATCTCCGGCAAGCTGAATCTGGCGGCTCCTTTCCGGATTGCGCGGATTGCCCGTGACTTTGGCGCTGATCTCATCCATACCCACCTCTCTACGGCCAGCCTGTGGGGCGGTCTGGCCGGCCGGTTGACCGGTATCCCGACCGTGGGGCATGTCCATGCCCTGAATACTTGGTTCTACTACCGTTTCAGTTCAATGGCGGTTACCTGTTCCGCGGGGGTGAGGCGGCATATCGTGCAGCAGGGGGCGCCGGCTGACCGGGTGCGGGTGGTCTACAACGGGATTCCTGCTGCTCGATTGGATGGTACCCTGTCGATACGAGACGCTCGTCAAGTTCTGGGACTGAATATGTCGCAACAGGTGGTGGCCTGTGTGGCCCACCTTTCCCCAAAAAAGGGACAGACCTACCTGCTGCAGGCGGTGGCCTTGTTGCGGGATCGTTTTCCCGATCTGGTCTGCCTGCTGGCCGGTGAAGGGGAGATGCGTGCGGCCTTGCAGCGTGAAGCCGAAGAGCTCGGTATAGCAGCGCGGGTCCATCTGCTGGGTTTTCGTCCCGATGTGATCTCCGTGATGAACGCCGCCGATCTGGTGGTGCTCCCCTCCGTTGCCAAGGAAGGCCTGGGGCTGGTACTGGTGGAGGCTGCCCTGCTGGAAAAACCGACCGTCGGCAGCGATGCGCCGGGGATCGACGAGGCGGTGCAGGATGGGGTGACCGGTCTGGTGGCGCCCCCCGGTGATGCCGCTGCCCTGGCGGAACAGCTGACGGTGTTGCTACGGGATGAGGGGTTACGTATCAGGATGGGGCGGGCAGGCCGTCAGCGGGCGTTGCGGATGTTCAGCCAGTCGGCGATGGTGGACGGATGTGAGGCGTTGTACCGGGAGCTGGCGCGACGATGAGTGACCGTTTCAGCCGCACGGCCCTACTGGTTGGTACGGAGGGGCTGGCCTGCCTTGCCGACTGCCGGGTGCTGGCGGCCGGTATCGGCGGAGTGGGCAGCTATGCCGTTGAGGCGTTGGCCCGCGCCGGTATTGGGCAACTAACCCTGGTGGACGGTGACACGATCCATCCCAGCAACATCAACCGCCAACTGCATGCCTTGACCTCAACCATCGGCCAGCCCAAGGTGGCCGTGATGGCCGAGCGCCTGCAGCAGATCAATCCTGACCTTCAGTTGACCCCATTGCAGATGCTGGTGACCCCGGAGAATGTCGCCGACCTGCTCGCCCCCGGCTATGACTTGGTGCTGGACGCCATCGACACCTTCAGCGCCAAGCTGGCGTTGCTACAGAGGTGTGTGGAGTGCCAGCTACCGGTCATCTCCAGTATGGGGGCGGCCGGCAAGCTGGACCCGACCAGGGTCGCGATTGCCGATATCGGGGAGAGCCAGGGATGCCGTCTGGCCCGCAAACTGAGAAAACAGCTGCGTCGTCAGGGGATTGAACAGGGGATAACCGTGGTCTATTCCGATGAGCCCTGCCGGGACGGACGGTTTGGCGAGGCAGAGAAAGACACCACTGACACGCGTCGCGCACTGGGCAGCATTTCCTTTTTGCCGGGGACCTTTGGGCTGTTTATGGCCGCCGAGGCGATCAGGCTGTTGCTGGCTGAAAAAATGCGCTGTTGAGGTTGCAGTGGAGCCGATTGACGGTATAACCTTTTCTCATCAGCTATCAACCTGACAGGAGGGATGGGCCATGGGAAAAGAATACACGGTGCAGGAGGCGCTTAGATTGGCCATCAAGGCGGAAAAAGACAGCATGGATTTCTATATCAGGGCCGCCTCAGCGGCCAAAAATGAGCGGGCAAAGAAGGTTCTGGAGATGTTGGCTGCCGAAGAGGCGACCCATGTGAAACATTTTTTCGACCATTACAAGGGGGCTGAGTTTGGCGATCTGCAGAGTTTTCTCGCATCGCCGGTGGACACCAAGAATCCGACCTACATGAAGTTGGAAAAAGCGATCAATGAGCAGATGGGGGAGCAGAAGGCCCTTGAGCTGGCCCTGGCTGAGGAAAAGGCCTGCATCGGCCAGTATACCCAACTGGCTGCGGGGGTGGTAGATCCGATGGTGAAGGCGATCTTCGAGCGGGTGGTGCAGGAGACCCAGGGGCACTATGATCTGATCGAGTCTGAGTACGCCCATATCATGGGGATGGTGCACGAGAGCGAGCAGGACACCTTTGTGCGTGAGTAACTGACGATCATGATGCATACGCTGCAGCGCCGACAGGGGTGGGCCGGTCAACTGCCGGGCCTGGGGGTGCTGCAGAACCTTGTCATCGGTGGTTTGCTGTAGTATATAAGGCAAAATTGCTGTCGAGGAAGGGCAGGATACGTATGAGGGGAGGTGCTGCATGATGAGGAACGGGGTGAGCCTGGCAGGTGTGCTGCTGTCACTGCTGCTCCTGGCCGGTTGTGCGAGTAGCGGTTCAGTGGACTCGATACGTCGTGATCTGGACGAGACCAAGACCCGGCTCTACACCATTGAGAAGGATTTGGGGTCGGCACGTCAGGGGGAGCGGGACACAAAGTCCGATTTTGCCTCACTGCGTAAGGCTGATGCCGACTTTCAGGCATCCTTGGACAGCAATCGCTCGGACATGCAGGCCCTGTCCGGCAGGGTGGATGATCTTGGGGTGATGGTAAAACGGGCCACCGAAGAACAGGCCCGCTATCAGGGAGATGCCGACCGACGCATTGTGGCCTTGGAAGACCGTATCGTCAAGCTGCAGGCCGCAATGGATGAGCTGAACAAGCGGGTTCAGGCCGGTGGCGCAACAACGGCTCCTGCTGCACAGGCGACTGATGCTCAGCAGCCGGACAGTCTTTACCAACAGGGGTTGCAGGCGTTCAAGGCCGGCGATATGCCTACCGCGCGAACCCAGCTGAGCGCCTTTATTGATCAGAACCCCCAGGATAATCTGGTCTCCAATGCCCGCTACTGGATCGGCGAGACGTACTACAGCGAAAAGAATTATGAACAGGCCATCCTGGAGTTTCAGGAGGTGATCAAGAAGTACCCCAAGAAAGAGAAGGCGCCGGCAGCCATGCTGAAACAGGCCCTTGCCTTCAAGGCGCTTAAGGATATTAAGAGCAGTCGCTACGTCTTGGGGAAGCTGGTTCAGATCTATC
The DNA here is from genome assembly GCA_021778115.1 of Deltaproteobacteria bacterium. Lineage (GTDB taxonomy): Bacteria > Desulfobacterota > Desulfuromonadia > Geobacterales > Pseudopelobacteraceae > Trichlorobacter. Next base: position 3,769 of record JAJYCS010000087.1, on the reverse strand, counting down.
CCAAGACGGATGAGGCGAAGAAGGCCAGGGTCTTGCTGCGGCAGGTGAGATAACGGCCGACGTGGTGAGGATGGGGAAAGTGAGCGCCCCCTGTGAAGGGGGCGCTTTTTTATCTGTGCAAGCTTACAGGATACCTTTGGTCGACAGCACCCCGCTAACCCGTGCATCGTGTTGAGTGGCGGTATCCAGGGCGCGTGCAAAGGCCTTGAAACAGGCCTCGACGATATGGTGGACGTTGTCACCATAGAGCAGATTGATATGCAGGTTGCAACCGCAGTGGTTGGCGAAGGCCTGAAAGAACTCCCGGACCAGTTCGACGTCAAAATCACCCACCTTGACCTTGGGCAGGGCAACGTTATAGACGAGATAGGGCCTGCCGGAGATGTCCAGGGAGACCTCTGCCAGGGTTTCGTCCATCGGCACCCGTGCGGAGCCGTAGCGCCGGATCCCCTGTTTGTCCCCCAATGCCTGACGTACTGCAGTGCCCAGGACAATCCCGATATCTTCAACGGTGTGATGAAAGTCGATATCGATGTCGCCGGCAGCCTCGAGGGTCAGGTTAAAATGGCCATGACGGGCCACCAGCTGCAGCATATGGTTCAAAAAAGGTACCGGGCTGTTGATGGCCCCAGCACCGCTGCCCTCCAGTTCGAGTGACAAGTTGATGCGGGTCTCTGCGGTGTTGCGTTCCAATGAACAGGTGCGTGACATGGCGGTCGTGTCCCTCCGCTAGCTGCAGCCGTTGCTGCCGTTAAGATCAAATTTCTGCAGGGGGTGTCCCTGGACCAGGTAGGCCTTGCGTTCTTTGACATCCCAGAGTGAGAGATACCCCTTCCATCCCTTTTCGGTCAACAGCTCGGTGATGTGGCTCAGTACCTCGGGGTTTGGGGCGGAATGAAAGGCGTTATAGCCGGTATAGCCGCCTGGTGGGATAAGACGGTAGGCGCCGAATCCCTGGGCCTCGTTTCGTTTCATCAGGGTTGAGGAGCCGTCCTCTTCCCATCGGTGTTCTTCATAGACGGTCCAGCCGCAAATGGGGCACATGATCCGACGTGAACTGAATCGTCCCCAAGCCTCCGTGTCGACCCGCGAGTAGTTGAAGCCGCATTGGTGACACTTTTCATGCAACTCACGCAACTGCATTGCCCCTCCTTGCGGGCGCCGTCTCTCATGGCCGCCCTGAGCCGATCTCCCCGAGTGCCCTCAGGGTCTGTTCCATCTCGTCTTCGGTACCGATTGAGATCCGCAGGCCATGGGCCAGCAGGGGATCATGGAAATGGCGTACCAGGATCTTCCGCTCGTACAGGCCGTCGTAGACGCGGCGGCCGTTACGGTCAGCCGGCGCGGTAAACACGAAGTTTCCCTGGGATGCGAGAGCCGTATACCCCAATCCCCTGGCCTCCCGGGCAAAGGCATCCCGGGTCTCTTTCACCTGTTCGCAGCGGCGGCGGAAGTAGGACTGATCCCGGAGGGCTGCCACGCAGGCGACCTGCGCCAGGCGGTCCAGGTTGTAGTGGTCGCGGATCTTGTTGAGGGCGGCGATCACCGCAGGTCGGGCGATGGCCAGGCCAAGGCGCATCCCGGCCAGGGCATAGCTCTTTGAGAGGGTCCGGGTGACCACGACGTTCTCATGCCGCCGTACCAGATCGAGGGCGTTTCCCTCGGCGAAATCGACGTAGGCCTCGTCCAACACCAGCATACCGTCGCAGCGGCCGGCAAGTTCCTCAAGGTATGGCAGCGGGAAGGCAAAACCAAGGGGCGCGTTGGGTGAGGTGAGAAAGAACAGCTTGCCGTGGTAGCGCCGGGGAAAATCGGCGAGGAGAAACTGGTCGGTCAGGCTGAAGGTGCGTACCGTCGCCCCCTGGATCTCGGCTAGGGTGGCGTAGTAGGAGTAGGAGGGGTGGACATAGGCGATCTCCTCCCCTTCGGCGGCAAATGCCCGTATCAGGTTGTTCAGGACCTCGTCCGAGCCGTTGGCCATGATGATCCAGGATGGGTCAAAGCCGTACAGCTCTCCGGCAGCCGTGCGGAGTAGGTCGCTGGATGCGCTGGGATAGGTGCGCAGCGAGGCCCCGCTCTCCCCCAGCTCGGCCAGGATCGCCTCCCGTACCCTGGGTGACGGAGGATAGGGATTCTCATTGGTGTTGAGCTTGATCCAGGCGGTGATGTCCGGTGGCTGGAAACCGGGTATATAGCCGGCCATGTCGCGAATGGCGGGGCGCAACGGAATCATGACCTCTCCTCCAGGCGCACCTGCACGGACCGTCCATGGGCCTCCAGACCTTCCATACCGGCGATCTGCATAACCCGTTCACCCAGCCTTCGGAGCCCCTGGTGCGAACAGTTGATGATGGATGACTTCTTGATAAAGTCATCCAGCGAAAGGGGCGAAAAGAACCGGGCCGTACCCCCGGTGGGGAGGGTGTGATTGGGGCCGGCCAGGTAATCGCCGGCCGCCTCCGGAGTCCAGTGCCCCATGAAGATCGCGCCGGCATGGTCGATGAGCGGCAAGAGGCTGAAGGGATCCGTCACGGCCAGCTCCAGATGTTCCGGCGCAATCCGGTTGGAAAAGGCGGCTGCCTCAACCAGGGATCCTGCAACGATGATTGCCCCAAACTTCTCCCACGAGGCGCGGGCGATGGACTCGCGGGAGAGCAGCGACAGCTGGCGCTCAACCTCCGCGACGACCTTTTCGCCGAAACTGCGGTCCGTGGTGATCAGGATTGATGAGGCCAACTCGTCATGCTCGGCCTGGGAGAGGAGATCGGCCGCGATATGGGATGGATTGCCGCTGCCGTCGTTAATCACCAGGATTTCGCTGGGACCGGCGATCATGTCGATCCCCACCTGGCCGAAGACCAGTTGCTTGGCAGTGGCGACGTAGATGTTGCCCGGCCCGGTGATCTTGTCCACCCGCGGGATGGTAGCGGTGCCGTAAGCCAGGGCAGCTACGGCCTGAGCACCGCCGATCCTGAATACCCGGTCCACCCCGGCCAGCCGGGCAGCCGCCAGCACCGCGGGGTTCATCTCACCACCCGGCGTGGGGCAGACCATAATGATCTCCCGCACCCCTGCCACCTTGGCCGGCACGGCGTTCATGATCACGCTGCTGGGGTAACTGGCCTTCCCCCCCGGCACATAGATGCCGACCCGGTTCAAGGGGGTCACCTTTTGCCCCAACAGGATGTCCGGTTCTTCAGTGGAGATCCAGGTCTGCTGTTTCTGTTTCTCGTGGAAACGCGCCACTCGCTCACAAGCCAGCTGCAGGGCTGCCAGATCATCGGCAGTGAGGCGCTCCATGGCGGTGGCAATCTCAGATGCAGGGATCTCGAGACCGGCAGCATCGTTCAGTCCCAGTCTGTCAAAACGGTTGGTATAGTCCATCAGGGCGGTATCGCCGTGCCAACGTACCTCGTTGATGATGCCGCGCACCGTTTCCAGCACCTCGCCGGAGGTCTCTTCACTGCGCGACAGGATGGTGGCGAAACGGTTCTCAAAATCAGCATCGTGGATATCCAGAAACAACACGGTGATTACTCTCCTTCGGCAAGCACGGCCTCAAGATCATCGATGATCTTTCTGATCCGCAGCTGCCTGGTCTTGAGCGAAGCGCGGTTTACCACCAGTCGGGTGGTGATCTCGGCGATGGTCTCCACCTCCACCAGGCCGTTCTGGCGCAGGGTCTCGCCGGTGGAGACCAGATCGACGATCCATTCGGAGAGCCTCACTAGCGGTTCCAGCTCGATCGAACCGTACAACTTGATGATCT
>JAJYCS010000086.1 GCA_021778115.1 Deltaproteobacteria bacterium | reverse complement strand
CCACATTGTCGAAAAGGCCGCCGTCGAGATCGTGCGCGACATCTACGAAGGCAGCAAAGCCCCCATCCTGCTGATCGGCGAAGAGCGGCTGCCTGCCAAGCTCACCAAGTGGGAGCGCTTCCACGGCCGGATCATGGAGTGGACCGCCGCCCCGCCTGCCGATGCCAACGATGCCAGTATCCTGGCCGAGTTCTACTGCCCCGGCATCGCCATCGACGGTGATCTGCTTGGCCTGGTGCATGCCAAATCAAAAGGAAGCGTCCGCCGCATCGCCACCAACCTGGAGCTGATCCGCGACGAAGCCGCCAGCCAGGGGCTGCACGCCATCGGACTCAAACAATGGGGCAAGCGCCAGCTCTACACCGGCGAGGCACCTCAGCCCCGGAGGATGTCATGAGCCGCCAGCCCATCGACAAACAACAGCCCAGCGAATGCCGCCAGGCCATCTGGGAGTGGGTGCGCAGCCAAGGGGAACAACCCTTCGCCACCACCGACGTCGACGTCAACCTGGACAGCAGCACCCTGCGTGAATACCTGCTGGCCCTGCACCGGGCCGGGTACCTGGAGATCATCAGCCAGGGCAAGCGTGGCGAGGCCAACACCTACCGCCTGGTCGAAGACTGCGGCGCAGAGGCCCCCCGGCTACGGAAGGATGGCACCACCGTCACCCAGGGCAACGGTCGGCAGCAGATGTGGAACGCCATGCGGATCATCAAGCAGTTCACCCCCGTCGATCTGGCCTTCAACGCCAGCACCGACGATCACCGGGTGGCCGAGGCCGACGCCCGCAGCTACTGCAGCGCCCTCTACAAGGCCGGGTACCTGCGGGTGGCTGCCCCCCATAAAACAGGGCGCTGCGGGAAGACAGGCAGCGGCAAGCTGACCACCTACCTGCTTATCCCGACCATGTGGACCGGACCGCAGCCGCCGCAAATTCAACGCACCAAGCAGATCTATGATCCCAACCTGCGCAAGGTGGTCTGGAGCAAGATCGAAGGGGGTGCCGAATGACCGCGCCCGATGCCATGAACCTGCTGCGGCAGAAAGTCACTGAACTTGGCCAGGCCGAGGTGGCCAGACGGCTTGATGTATCGGCCGCAGCCATCAGCCAGTTGCTGTCCGGGAAGTACCAGGCCAGCCCCGATAACATCCTGCGGCGTGTGGTCGAGGTTTTCGGCGGCCTGTCGGTAGACTGCCCGGTGCTGGGCGAGATCCCCCTGGCCCAATGTTCCGACGAGCGCAAAAAACCGTTTACCACTGCCAACCATCAGGCCGTAGCCCTCTGGCGGGCCTGCCAGGGCTGCCAACAGAACAGATAGGAGGATTAACGCCATGTTCAAGGGACTCTTCAAATGGATGCGCAGCCGCATCAAGTACCTGCAGATGAAGCGCTGGATGAACCAGCGGGCCAGCTCCACCGCCGTCAAGCTGGCCTTAAGCGGAAGCTTGAGGATGCGGATATGAAGCCCGGCCGCCTGATCCTGGCAGCTTTGGCCATCGGCGCCCTGCTTGGCTGGCTGGGTGCGCAGCACAGTGCTGAATACCGCTACCTGCGGGCCTTGACCGAGCGCCACGAGGCATACGCCAAGTATCTAGACACCCAGGCCGACGACATCATCACCAACAACACACTGGAAAGGACGAAACACAATGGCAGCACGAAAACGCATTGAAGGAACGCAACTGCAGGGCTGGGATGACGTTGACGCCACCCTGGCACAGATCGGCCAGGCCGACCGCGAACTGCAACTGATCGAGGCAGCCGCCAACGAGCGGATCGAGGGCTGCAAACAGGCCATGAAACAGGCCGCCCAGCCGGTGCTGGATCGCAAGGCAGCCCTGGAGCTGGCTGTCAAAGAGTACTGCGACGCCAACCGGGCCGAGTTCGCCAAGGTGAAGACCAAAACCCTCACCTTCGGCGAGGTGGGCTACCGCACCAGCACCAAGATCATGATCAAGCGGGTGGCCGAGACGCTGCAGGCGCTGAAAGATCTGGCCTTTGCCGCCTGCATCCGCACCAAGGAAGAACCGGACAAAGAGGCCATGAAGGCGCTTACCGATGAGCAGTTGGCCGAGGTAGGCGCGGCCCGCAAGGTGGAGAACGTCTTCGGCTACACCATCAACCAGGAACGCCTCCAGGGGGTGTGAGATGCCGGAAATGCAACTGATCAGAGAGGTCGAGGTGGAAACCGTGGGCGAGCTGCGCCGGGCGCTGGCCACCTATCCGGACGATATGCCGGTATTTGACGCCGTCGGCGAGATGCTGGTGTTGCGGGTATACCGCGAGGGCAATCAACTGCAGCTGGAGGTGGCGTGATGCCGCAGATGCGCACCTCCATCAAGATCCGGGCAGGCTACCGGCCAGCCGCCAGGCCAGACGGCGACAACCGGTGCCGGTACTGCAGCAGGAAAGCAGAAGACTTTGCAGGGCCTCTACTTGCCCCGCAGAAGGTTTTCAGCTGCAAGTTGCTCGGCATCACCATCAACCCGGACTACACGTGCCGGGAATACAAACCAAAGGAGAACCAACCATGAACCCTTATACGGGGCAAATCGCCACCTTGAAGGCTATGCAAGAGCTATCCGCTGAACAACAGGATGGCTTCAGAGAGCTGCCGGGGAATTTAAATGCGGCTGCAAGCAAAGTACTTGGTGGGCGGAAAGTGGCAACTGTCAGCCTTAAATCGGGTGGGAAGCTCAGCAAATGGGCTGCTGCAGAGCGCAGAAGGGACAAGGAAAGATCACATAATCGGATCGCTAAGCAATCCAGGAAACGCAACCGGGCTTGACCGTTGAACCGGTGGCCGGAGCAGATCCGGCCACCCATTGAGCGGTTGAACCTCAATCCAGGTCGAAAAAGAGGAAGACCATGAAACGCATGCACGCCGCACGGATAGAAGAAAGCGAACGCCTGCAAAAGGTTTTGGCCTACCTGCGCAAGGGCCCGGCCACCACCTTCGAGATCATGATGGGCTGCGGCGTCTGCGCCGTCAACTCCATCATCGCCGAGCTGCGGGCCAACGGCAAGCAGGTGCTCTGCTACCCGGTCAAGGGCAAGCGCGGCGTTTACCAGTACGAGCTGATCGAGGCCGATCAACTGGCCCTGTTCGGAGGGGTGTGATGGGACTGAAAAAAGAACATCCCCGCTACAACGTGCTGTCGTTGCGGGTCAGCGACGGCCTGCGCGAATGCCTTGACCATGCGCTCAAAGGCCGGTCTGTCCAAGAGTATCTGCACGCCGCCCTGGAGTCGAAGCTGATCGCCGACCGCCAGGACCGCATTGACGAAATCATCCGCAGGGGGTCCGTATGCCGACGCCAGGCCAGGTAAAGAAGATCCACACCCTCAAAGGTGCGCTCAAGATCGACGACGACACCTACCGCGCCATCCTGAACGGCTACGGCGTGAGCACCAGCAAAAAGCTCTGCATCCAGGTTGCCGATCAACTGATTGCCGATCTGGAAGAAAAGGCCGTGGCTGCCGGGGCCTGGGAGCGCCGCGACCACGCCAAGGCCAAGCGACGCCTGGGCGACGATCCCCAGGTGACCAAGATCGAGCGGATGTGGGCCGAGCTGTGGCGGGCGGGCAAGGTGCGGGCCAACAGCGCCCGGTCGCTCTCCGCTTACGTGCGGAGGATGACCGGCAAGGATGCCCTGCGCTGGTGCAGCGCCGCCGAAAAAGGCCGGCTGATCGAAAACCTTAAAGCCTGGCTGGAGCGCTAACCATGCACAACCCGATTGCACGCTTTGAACAACGCTTTAACGCCCCTTCAACCTATGCCGCGCCCCACATACCGCGCCGGGTGCAGGCCATCAAGGCCCTGGCCGAGTGGAAGTCCGCCGGCCACGATCAGCCGCTCTGGTGGCTGCGCCTGGAGATCGGCGGGGCCTTCCAACAGCTGGTGGCCCTGTCGCTGCCCGGCACCCCGGCCGTCGAGATGCTGCCGGTGGCGGCCGAGATGTGGTGGCTCTCCCTGGGTGAGATGGAGCTGATCGAAGAGATCGACCGGCCCCGCATCCGCAAGGGCTTCAATCAGCTCTACACCAGCATCCGCCAATGGCCCCAGCCGGTGGATCTGATCGACAAGCTGCCCACCCGGCCGCAACAGCGTGCGGCCCAGACAGCGCCGGAGCAAACAGCAGAGCAACGCGCCGAAGGTGCGGCCCGCCTGCGTGAGATACTGGATGGATTGGGAAAGGAGCCAGGCGATGAATAATGCCGCCGAAACCGTAGAAGGCCCCTGGATCGCCGAGCTGACCGAGCTTGACTTCCCGCCGCAACTGCGCGAGCTGGTGTCGGTTGCCGGGGTGGAGGCCACCGTGGCCCTGGCCCGTAACTATGGCGGCTGCCAGTTTTACGTGCCCAAGATCGACGCCATCCTGCGCCAGAAGCGCGACCAGATGGTGCGACGGGATAAAGAGCTGCTGGGCTACAAGGGCTGCGCGCAAAAGTACAACCTGACCGAGGTGTGGGTGCGCCAGATCTGCGACCACCGCGACGGTGATGACGACAAGCAGCAGGATCTGTTCTGATGGGCAAACGGGGGCGCAAGCCAGGGCCGAACTACTTTGCACTTGGTCAGCGCATGGCCATGCACCTCGAAGGGGTATGCACCTATGCGCAGATCGCCGCAGAGCTTGGTGTAACCCACCAGTACGCCCGCAAGGTGGCCATGGTTGCCCTTGGTAAGCTGGCCTACGGACTGAAAAAGCGCGTGCACAATTTATGAAAAAATCACAAAAAGTGCACGCAATGAGCAAAGAGGACATGCGGGCGATCCGGCTGGACATGCGCTTTAGCCTACGTGATCTGTCGGCAGTCACCGGCATCCCCTACCGCACACTCCAGGATTATGAAGGTGGCCAGCGCAGTATCCCGACCAAGGTTGCCACACTGCTGCGGGCCGAGCAGATTAAATGCCGCCAGATCCGTGCAGCGGTGCACGCAGGCATCGATGAGGATATAGCAAGATCCTACCCCAATGGGATCAGTTGACTTAGATAATTTTGTTATTGTATAAAAGTATCTTGGCAACTACGTGAACATGCAACGGCCCCAATACACTTAATTTGTCTGTGACTAGCCGCTTCCAGCGGTCGAAAGACTATATATGGTAAGGAGCTATTGTGCTGATAACAACATTTCGTTTGAAGCGCCATCGTAGTTGCCACTTATTTTTTATCCGCATTAATTAAGCCCCATCTTAACTGAACCGGGGCTTTTCTTTTATCATTCCTTTCTAAACCCCTTTATTTATACCTGCCTCCTCCCTCCTGTTACGGTGCCCCTGCACCGATAACAGGAGGTTGTCCATGACCCGTCTGATCCGCGCAGTACTCGCCGTTACCTTGCTGGCCCTTGCCACCTGCAGCCCGGCCCATGCGGCAGATTTCGCCCCCATCTGGAAGAACACTATCAAACCCCACGAAGGCGGCTACACCGCCGACCGCCGCGATCCGGGCAACTGGACCGGCGGCAAGGTGGGCGCTGGCAAGCTGCTGGGCACCAATCGCGGCATTGCGGCCAACACCTACGGCGTTGAGCTGGCCCGCCACGGCAAAACCATCAAGGGCCTGTCCGAGGCCGAATGCGCGGCCCTGTACGAGCGCGATTACTTCCGTCGCCTGAACCTGCACCTGCTTAAATCCCAGGGCATCGCCGATGAGCTGACTGACGAGGCCGTGAATATGGGGCCTGCCGGAGCAGAGCGGCTACTGGCCAAGGTGTTTGCAGAGGTAGCCTGGGCATCACGGGATTCCTGGTTTAAAAGCAATCCGCCGCCCGCCAGATTCACCCCCGCCACCATAGCCTGGATCAACGATTACACCAAAAGCCGTGACAACCGCGTGGCATTTTTTAACAGCATCCGCATGAAGCGGGTGGCGTTCTACGTCAACCTGGTCAAGCACAAGCCTTCCATGAATCCGTTTTTCGTCTCCTGGATCGATCGGACGGTGGACTGATACGTATCGTAGCGCCGAATGCTGGCGCATGCCGGCATCGGCAAGAGCCCCAGCCGGGGTATTTTTGAGACACAAAAGGAGTCGTAGCCATGAAAAAACTGTTTTCACTGATCCTGGTGGTGTTGTTCTCCCTGGTATTGGGCGCGCTCGCCCTTGCCGCCGATCCGGCTACCATCGCAGCCCCTGCCGCCGCTGCCCCCGCCGGCCCGCTGGCCTTTCTGCAGGCCCACTCCGCCGTGCTGTTGGGCGCGCTGCTGGCCATCAGCGAGGTGCTGGCATTGATCCCGTCGGTAAGGTCCAACGGCATCTTTGACGCCATTTACAAGGGGCTGCAGGCCCTGACCAACAAGGGCAACCAGTAATGGACTGGGCGGCAAGCATCATAGTGGGGCTTGCCGCCCTACTATTGCAGGCCTGGGTGGCCCGGCGCAAGGAACAGGAGAGTTCCCATGATACCAAACGGCAGGAAATGCGCGAAGCGCTGGCCGAGAACGATACTGCTGCTGTGCATGGTGTGTTGGCTGATCAGCATGACCGGGTGCGCGAAGCGCTACGTGGTGGTGCCGGGCAGCGAACAGGTAACGATAGCCAAGGAGGAGCTAAACCGGGTGTATAGCGATAACGAAGCCCTTTTAAAGGCCCTAGAGGATTGTCGTGCCGGACGAAATTGACCGCGCCCAGGAAATTAACGAGCAGTTCCAGGCCGACGCGCTGGCCGGCCATTTGGGCCGGGCACAACAGGCCAAACCCGGCCAGGGCTTGGAGGAGTGCGTCGACTGCGGCGAGCCTATCCCCGAAGCGCGGCGGCGGGCAGTACCCGGCTGCCGTAGATGCATTGAGTGCCAGGCCGATAGTGAGGCCGTACATACCAACTGGAGGGCGTTGTAGATGATAATCACCTGGACACAGGTTGCGTGGGGTATCGGTTTGTTCCTGGCCTGGAACGGTTTTTTGGTGGGGGTCATCCGTTGGTTGCTCTCCCGCGAGGTCGGCCGCTTTGAAAACAAGCTGGCCGAGGCCGATGCCAAGGCTGGCAAGGCATTGGCGGCGGTATCCGAACAAAAACAACAGGTGATGAATGATCTGGCCAGTATGCGGCTGGAATTCGAGCGCAAGGGCGTCTGCGGCAACCATGAGCGGATGGAGGGCAACGACGATAAGCTGTTCGGCCGGCTCGACCAGCTGCATGGCGACGTCCGCGAGTTGCTGGGCAGCGTCAAGGCGCTGGCTAACTCGGTTGATCTGCTAAACCGGCAT
>JAJYCS010000022.1 GCA_021778115.1 Deltaproteobacteria bacterium | reverse complement strand
TTTGGGGAGATAGTCGTTCATCCCCACCGCCAGACAGGCATCCCTCGCACCGGCGCTGACGTTTGCGGTCAGGGCGATGATCGGTATGTAATGGTTCCGCACCGGGGCATCGGGCGAACGGATGATAGTTGTTGCTTCAAGCCCTCCCAGCTCCGGCATCTGCAGGTCCATCAGGACCAGTTCGTATTCGTTGTTCCGCAGGGCCTCGATCGCTTCCCGGCCGTTTTCCACCGTATCGACGGCACAGCCGTAGCTTTTTATCAGATGCTCGGCAAGACGCCGGTTGATCGGGTTGTCCTCGGCAAGCAATATGTGGCAGGTGATAGCACCCCGTTGACTGCAGGGCTGCTCGGACTCGGGCAGTTCCGCGTCGTGTCCGGCTTGTGCCGCCCCCTTTGCAAACCGGGCAGTAAACCAGAACGTTGACCCTCTCCCCTCCTCGCTCTGCACCCCGATCTCCCCCCCCATCAGGACGGCCAGTTGGCGTGAGATGGACAACCCCAGGCCGGTCCCCGCAAAAGCCCGGGTTGAGGCGCCGTTCACCTGGGTGAAGGGGTGGAAGAGGAGACCCTGTTTTTCCGGCGGGATACCGATACCGGTGTCTGAAACGGCGAAATGCAGGGTGACCCCGGCAGGGTCCTCTTCAATAAGATCAACCTGGAGGCTGATCTCTCCCTGGTCGGTAAATTTGACGGCATTCCCCAGGAGGTTGTAGAGGATCTGCCGCAAACGCCCGGCATCTCCTACAAGCGTCGGCAGCTTGTCCGACGTGATGGCAGTTCTGAGGAGCAGCCCCTTTTCCCGAGCCAGCACCTGCAGCAACTGTGTCGCCTCGGTCACCACCCTGGGGAGAGAGAACGGCTGATGGCCCAGCTCAAGTTTGCCGGCCTCTATCTTTGAAAAATCAAGGATGTTGTCGATCAGAGTGAGCAGATTGCTCCCGCTGGTACGGGCAAGCTCAGCCAGCTCCCGCTGTTGCGGGGTAAGATCGGTATCCAGCAGCAGACCAGTCATGCCGATCACTCCGTTCATAGGGGTCCGCAGCTCATGACTCATGGTGGCGAGGAAATTGCTCTTGGCCTGGTTGGCCGCCTCCGCATCCAGCCTCGCCTGCCGCAGGTTGTCGATCATGGTCTGCATCATGGCGAACAGACGCCTGGTCTCATCATAGCAGGAGGGGGGCAGTTCATGGGTGGGGTCATTACGGATGATGGAGTCCAGCATCTGCAGGGTGGCCTGCAGGGGGCGGTTGATGCAGCGGGCGGCGGCAAAGCTGAGGATCAACAGGAGTCCTGCCAGGAGGGCGCTGATGATGAGGACGGTCTGTTGGGCGGCAGCGCTGTCGGCATCCAGGTCATCCATATAGATACCGGTGCCGATCACCCAGCCCCAGGGCCTGAAGAGCCGGACGTAGGAGAGTTTGGGGATCGCCTCCGTCCCTCCGGGGCGGGGCCACTGGTAGCTGACAAACCCCTCGCCCCTGGCCTCGACCAGGCGGTTCATATCCACAAACAGGGGTTTGCCTGCAGGGTCACGGTAGGTTGAGAGGTCCTTGCCGTTTAAGGCCGGCTGGGTGGGGTGCATCACCATCTTCAACTGCAGGTCATGGAGCCAGACGTAGTTACCCTTCTTCGAACGGAACTGCTCCAGTTCATCCTTCGCCTCTCTTTGCGCCGTATCGACGGGTATCAGCCCCTTCGCCACTTCTGTTGCATAGTACTCAAGTACCGACTCTGCAAAGCTGACCAGCAGGCGGCTCTCTTCCTTGCGCTCGGCAAGCAGGGCTTCCCGTTGTCTGGGCAGCAGGTAGCCGGTGATGAATAGGGTGAAGGTGAGTACGCAGACCAGCCCCAGGCCGAATATCTTGGCAACGATGCTGAGGCTGTGCCGCTTGAAAAAGGGTTCCAGTTCCATGGGATCGTTTCCCCGTCCAGCAGATGGTGAGAACCATACAGGTCAAACCGATGTTTGCAAATAAAGTATACGTTGTTTTGTCGAAAGCAGCTACAGATTTGGCTGCGGCGCCCTGTCGTCAGCTGGCAGTGGTGTACCGCTCCAGCACCTTTTCAATGATGTTGGTAGTGGATTTGCCGTCTACAAACGGGATCAGTTCCACCCGTCCCCCATAGGACTCCACAATATCTCTGCCCACAACAGCATCCGTCGTGTAATCGCCCCCCTTCACGAGGATCTGGGGTCGCAGGGCCGCTATCAGTTCCAGGGGGGTATCCTCGTCAAACAGGCAGACGTAGTCGATGCAGTCCAGGGCGGCCAGGATATGGGCCCGTTCTTCTTCGTTGATAAGGGGGCGCTTCGGCCCTTTCAGGCGTCGTACCGAGGCGTCGCTGTTCAGTCCCAGCACCAGCAGGTCCCCCAGCTGCCGAGCCGCCTGCAGGTATTTGACATGACCGGCATGCAGCAGGTCGAAGCAGCCGTTGGTGAAGACTACCAGCCGCCCGTTAGTCCGTTCCTGTTCGATGAGGGGCGTCAGCACCACGCGGTCCTTGATCTTGCTGTCGCTGTCCCGATGGACGCTGGAGACGGCAGCTATGATCTCGGCCGGGGTAACGACGGAGGTGCCCAGTTTCGCCACCGCGATCCCGGCGGCAAGATTGGCGATTCGTGCCGCCTCCGGCAGTGGAAGGCCACCGGCGATCCCGCAGGCCAGGAGCGCCAGCACCGTATCGCCAGCCCCGGTCACATCAAAGACCTCGCGGGCAACGGTGGGGATATGGACGGTCTCGCCGCTGCCGGAGAAGAGGGACATCCCTTCCTCACTGCGGGTAATCAGCAGGTTGTCGAGTTTTACCTGGGACATCAGCGCCTCAGCGGCCCTGTTCAGGCTCTCCGGATCGCGGATGGCGATACCGGAGGCGGCCTCGGCCTCCTTGCGGTTCGGGGTGAGGAGGGTCGCGCCGCGGTACCTGAGGTAGTCAGTCCCTTTGGGGTCCACCAGTACCGGTATCCGGCGTTCTGCAGCGGTGGTCATCATCGTGGCCAGGACGGCCGGTGTCAACACCCCCTTCAGGTAGTCCGAGATCAGGAGCACGTCGAACCCAGGCAGCTGCTGCTGCAGCCAGGAGCAGAGCTGTTGTTCGACAGTGGCGCTGAGCGGCTCCCGTGACTCCCGGTCAATCCGGACGATCTGCTGGTTGGCCGCCACCACGCGGGTCTTCCGGCCGGTACGGCGGCCCGGTTCCTGCAGGATACCGGCGGTATCGATCCCCTGCCGGTTGAAGGCCTTCAGCAGGGCCCAGCCGTTTTCATCCTCGCCGATGACCGACGCGATGGTCACCCGGCAGCCCAGGGCCAGCAGGTTGTTGGCCACGTTACCGGCTCCCCCCAGGCGCAGGTCCTCTCGCAACACGTCCACCACCTGCACCGGCGCCTCCGGGGAGATCCGTTCCGCCTTGCCCCAGAGGTATTCATCCAGCATCAGGTCCCCCACCACCAGACAGCGGAAGGTCTGCGTACGGGCGAAGAGTGATTCGACGGTCATCCGGTCCATGGCTTACCTCCCGGTCCCGAAGAGCCCCTGCTCGATCAGGTCGCACAGGATATGGATCACCGTGATGTGTCCCTCCTGAATCCGCGGGGTGTCGTTGGAGGGGATGACCAACGGGATGTCGCACAGCTCCCGTATGCTGCCGCCATCTCTGCCGAGGAGTCCGACGGTGCTGCAGCCTGCCTGGCGGGCAACTTCTAGGGCCTTGTGGACGTTAGGAGAATTGCCGCTGGTGGAGATGCCGATGACGGCGTCACCTGGCGCGGCCAACGCCTCCACCTGACGGCTGAAAACGCGGTCGAAGCCGTAGTCGTTGCCGATGGCGGTCATGATCGAGCTGTCGGTGGAGAGCGCAATGGCCGGCAGACCGGGACGCTCCATCCGGAAGCGGCTGACGATCTCGCCGGCGAAGTGCTGGGCATCGGCGGCGGAGCCGCCGTTGCCCATGATCAGGAGCTTATTGCCGATCTGGAATGTCTCGATCAGGCGTTGGGCCAGAATAACGATGGTTGGCGTCAGTTCCTGCTCGACCCTGGCCATCAGGGTGCAATGCTCCTGCAATTGACGGCAAATCAGGTCCTGCATGTTGAAACCTCCGTGATCCGTTGATGAACTGCAGTGAACGGCTGGGCCTGGTCATGACCCGGCACCGGTATGCCGTCAACCCCTTTGATGACGGTGAGCCCCAGGTCGCCGGCCGGCAGAGAACGCAGGCGGATGCGCAGGTCCCGATGGGGAGTCAGGCGGGCCAGACTTACCAGTTCGATGGCGGTATGCAGGCAGCGGTAGCCGAGGGCTGCTGCCTGCCGGTACTGCAGGTGGTGCAGGAACAGGGTGAAACGGTCGCCCAGACGGGCTGCAGCGAGGATGGTGTTGAGCGCCTCGTCCAGGTGGGTGATCTCGGTCTGCTTGGGAAAGTAGACGGCATAGGAGCGTGGAAGGCCCCAGCGTTGCCTGCAGAGTTCCCGGGAGGCGGCTTCCCGTTCTCTGCGCCGCTCCTCGGATCCAAGGCGAAGGGACGGCCCACTCTGGATGATCGCGGCGGGGGCGTAGAGGGTGCGGTAGTGGTGGGCCGCCGCCCGCTGCTGGTAGTCCCGCAGGCACCACTGGCCTCCGTCCAACTCCTCGTCAAAGAGGCCGATCTCCTCCCGCATGACCCTGGAGAGCAACAGCCCGGCAAAGGAGATGACGTCGGTCTCCAAGTGACTGCACGAGGCGCGTGCCACGTAGGGGGAGAGGGGGGTCTCCGTGGTGCAGAGGGGGGATACGATCCCGGCCCGATCATGGCCGGTCAGGGGGAGCAGGGTCTGGAGGCAGGTATCAGCGACGATGCCGTTGGGGCGTATCACCATGGCCCAGTCGGCGGTTGAACGGGCAAGGGCGCGGTTTATCGCCGGCACAAAGCCGATGTTGCGTTCCATGGACATATACAGCACCCGGTCCCCCAAGGGATCGCAGAACTCCTCAAGGAGCAGTTCGGTGTCGCGGTTGCAGCCGTTGTTGACGATGATCAGCCGGGCACTGTCGGTGGCGGCGAGGATCGACACCAGGCAGGCCCGGGTCTCGAAGGGCTGATTCCAGACCGGTACGATGATATCTAGAGTGGGCGTGGTCATAGCGTGCGATGGTATGGTTACAGAAAAGGGTGGGCTGTGCGCCCACCCTCACCTGTGCAAGAACAGGTGCAGTGGGGGACCGGTCTACGAGGAAACGGCCACCCGTTTCAAGAGGTTCAGTTCGTCCAAGACCTTGCCGGAGCCGAGCACCACGCAGTCCAGCGGGTTTTCCGCGATAAGCACCGGCACTTTGGTGATCTCCCGCAGGAGCATGTCGAGGTTCCGCAGGTTGGCGCCGCCGCCGGCCAGAAAGATCCCCTTGTCAACGATATCGGCCGCCAGTTCCGGCGGGGTGCGTTCCAGGCATTGCCGGACGGTGTCGACAATGGCGTTCACCGCCTCTTTCAGCGCCTCGCGGATCTCGTCCGAGTTGATCTCGATGGTTTTGGGGATGCCGGAGACCAAGTCCCGTCCCTTGACCTCCATGGTCAGCACCTCGGGGCCGGGGTACGCCTCGCCGATCTCGATCTTGATCGCCTCGGCCATCCGTTCGCCGATCTGCAGGTTGTACTTACGTTTGATGTACTGGACAATCGCCTCGTCCATCTTGTCGCCTCCCATCCGGGTGGACTGGGAGTAGACGATGCCGGCCAGGGAGATCACCGCCACCTCGGTGGTGCCGCCGCCGATATCGACGATCATGTTGCCCGAGGCCTCGGTGATCGGCAGGCCTGCGCCGATGGAGGCCGCCATCGGCTCCTCGATCAGGTAGACCTCCCGGGCGCCGGCCGATTCGGCCGACTCTTTCACCGCCCGCTTCTCCACCTGGGTGATGCCGGAGGGGACGCAGATAACCACCCGGGGACGGACCAGGGTCTTGCGGTTGTGGACCTTGTGGATGAAGTAGCGCAGCATCTCCTCGGTGATGTCGAAGTCGGCGATCACGCCGTCCTTCATCGGCCGGATGGCGGTGATGGAGCCGGGGGTGCGCCCCAGCATCTGTTTGGCCTCCATCCCCACCTTGAGCACCTTCTGCTGCCCGGTGGGGAGTTTCTGGACCGCCACCACCGACGGCTCCCGCACCACGATCCCTTTCCCTTTCAGGTAGACCAGGGTGTTGGCGGTCCCCAGGTCAACGGCCAGGTCGTTGGAAAACATGCCGAATAATGAATCGAAGATCTTGAACATCGGATCATTCCTTTCGCTGCAAAATGGACCAGATACGCTAACAGATGGTACAGCCGAATGC
Organism: Deltaproteobacteria bacterium; assembly: GCA_021778115.1. Lineage (GTDB taxonomy): Bacteria > Desulfobacterota > Desulfuromonadia > Geobacterales > Pseudopelobacteraceae > Trichlorobacter. Next base: position 26,162 of record JAJYCS010000022.1, on the reverse strand, counting down.
AAGGGGGAAAACTGGGAGGGGAGGTCACCTGCCGGCCTCTTTCCTTGACTTTGCCTGACTGCACCGGTATTTTGAAACAATTTTCGCCTGGATGGAGCGCTTACCATGGATTACAAAGAGACCCTCAACCTGCCCCAGACCGACTTCCCGATGAAGGGGAACCTCCCCCAGCGGGAACCGGAGATGTTGAAAAAATGGGACGATGCCAAGCTGTATGCCCAGCTCGAAGAGCAGGGCAATGGCCGCCCGACCTACATCCTTCATGATGGCCCCCCCTATGCCAACGGTCACACCCATATCGGCCACGCCCTCAACAAGACCTTGAAGGATATCGTGCTGAAGGTGAAGCGGATGGAGGGGTTCCATGCCCCCTACGTGCCGGGTTGGGACTGCCATGGCCTGCCGATTGAGCTGCAGGTGGAGAAGAACCTGGGCTCCAGAAAACATCAGATGACCAAGGCCGAGATGCGCAAGGAGTGCCGCACCTACGCCAGGAAGTTCATCGATATCCAGCGCGAGGAGTTCAAGCGGCTGGGGGTGTTGGGGGATTGGGACAACCCCTACCTGACCATGAACTACGAGTACGAGGGGCTCACCGCGGCAGAACTGGCCAAGTTCGCCAAGAACGGCGGCCTGTACCGCGGCAAGAAGCCGGTGCACTGGTGCTCCTCCTGCGTGACCGCCCTGGCCGAGGCCGAGGTGGAGTACGCCGATCACACCTCCCACTCGGTGTTCGTCACGTTTGCCCTGGCAGATGATGTCTCGGCTGCTATCCCGGCCCTGGCCGGCAAGCAGGCCTCGGTGGTGATCTGGACCACCACCCCCTGGACCCTGCCGGCCAACCTGGCGGTTGCCCTGCACCCCGAGTTCGAGTACGTGGCCCTGGAAACGGAACGGGGGGTGCTGATCGTGGCCGAGGGCTTGAAAGACCAGTTCCTGGCCACCAACCATCTTTCCGGCAGCGTCCTTGCGACCTTCAAGGCCACCGTTCTGGAGCGGAAGAACTGCAGACACCCCTTCTACGACCGCGCCTCGGTGATCCTGCTGGGGGAGCATGTCACCCTGGAGGCCGGCACCGGCTGCGTGCATACCGCCCCCGGCCATGGCCAGGAGGACTATGAGCTGGGGCTGAAAGAGGGACTTGAGATCTACAATCCCGTGGACAACCATGGCCGCTACCTGAAGAGCCTGGAGTTCTTCGGCGGGATGACCGTGCAGGAGGGTAATGCCGCGGTGATCGAGAAGCTGATCGAGGTTGACGCCCTGATCGGCCAGAGCACGATCAGCCACTCCTACCCCCATTGCTGGCGCTGCAAGAAGCCGATCATCTTCCGGGCCACGGAACAGTGGTTCATCAGTATGCAGGCCAACGACCTGCGGAAAAAGTCGCTGGAGGAGATCGACCGGGTGCAGTGGATCCCGAAGTGGGGCCGTGAGCGGATCCACGGCATGATCGAGAACCGCCCCGACTGGTGCATCTCCCGCCAGCGTTCCTGGGGGGTGCCGATCACCGCCTTCTCCTGCAAGGAATGCGGCGAGTACCTGGTGGACGGCGGGGTGATGGACCATGTGGCCGAACTGTTCAAGAGCCACAGTTCCGACATCTGGTTCGAGTGGGAAGCGGCGCGACTGCTGCCCACCGGCACAACCTGCCCCACGTGCGGCAAGGCCGATTTCGAGAAGGAGATGGACATCCTGGATGTCTGGTTCGATTCCGGGGTCTCCCATGCCGCCGTCCTGGAGCCCAATCCCCAGCTCTCCTCGCCGGCCGATATGTATCTGGAAGGCAGCGACCAACACCGCGGCTGGTTCCACTCCTCGCTCCTGGAGAGTGTCGGCACCCGCGGCAGGGCCCCCTACAGGAGCGTGCTGACCCACGGTTTCGTGCTGGATGGCCAGGGGCGCAAGATGAGCAAGTCCCTAGGCAACGTGGTGGCGCCGGAAGATGTGATCAAGAAGCTGGGGGCCGACATCCTGCGACTCTGGTGCGCGGCCCAGGACTACCGCGACGACAACCGGATCTCCCAGGAGATCCTCAATCGGGTAGCCGAGGCCTACCGCCGCATCCGCAATACCTGCCGCTACCTGCTGGCCAATCTGCACGACTTCGACCCGGCGACTGCAACTGTCCCCTTCGACCAACTGCCGGAGCTGGACCGCTGGGCCCTGCACCAGCTGGAACTGCTGAAGGAGCGGGTGCTCACCGCCTATCAGGAGCTGGAGTTCCATAGCATCTACCAGGATATCAACGCCTTCTGCGCGGTGGAGATGAGCGCCTTCTACCTGGATATCCTCAAGGACCGTCTGTATACCAGCAAGGCCGATTCCAAGGACCGCTGGGCGGCCCAGACCGTGATGTACCGCATCCTTGACAGCCTGCTGCGGCTCTTGGCGCCGGTACTCTCCTTTACCGCCGACGAGGCCTGGGCCTACTTGCCGGGGCAGCATGAGAGCAGCGTGCATCTGGCCGCCTTCCCTACGTTTGCCCCGGAGCTGAAGGACGACGCCCTGGTGGAGCGCTGGGAGCGGATCAGGAAGATCCGGGCCGAGGTGCTGAAGGCTCTGGAGCAGGCCCGGGTGGCCAAGACCATCGGCCTGTCGCTGGACGCCTCGGTGACCCTGGCTGCTACCGGGGAGCTGCGTTGCTTCCTGGAGGGGTACCGCGCCGACCTGCCCACGGTCTTTATCGTCTCCCAAGTGGAGCTGACCGACAGACTGCAGGGCGAGGGTCATCTGGCCGAAGGGGTGGAGGGGCTTGCAATCGCGGTGACTGCCGCCCGCGGCGACAAGTGCGAGCGCTGCTGGCACTACAGCGAGCAGCTGGGCAGGGACGCCGCCCATCCGACCATCTGTCCCACCTGCGTCGAGGCGGTGCGTTAGGATGGGACGGTGGAGGGTTTTCGGGCTGATCGTTGGGGCTGGACTCGTAGCTGATCAGGTTACCAAGCTGTATATCAACAGCACCATGTCTCTGTATCAATCCATTCCGGTGGTACAGGGGCTGTTCAACATCACCTATCTGCGCAACAAGGGGGCCGCTTTCAGTTTTCTCGCCAACGCCGTCTGGCGCCTCCCCTTTTTTGTTGCCGTGACCGTTGCGGCGCTGCTGGTCATCGTGGTGGCATTACGCCGGCTGCGCGATGATCAGTGGTTGGCCCAGATCGCTTTGGCGATGATCTTTGCCGGGGCGGTGGGGAACCTGATTGATCGGTTGCGGCTGGGTGAGGTGATCGATTTTCTGGATGTTTACTGGCGTAGTTACCATTGGCCGGCCTTCAATCTGGCAGATTCATTGATCTGTATCGGGGTGGCCTTAGTGGCTGTCGACATGCTTCGGGAGGAGCGACCCCCCGTCTCCTAGTCCTGCGGCCGCGCAGTCTGCTGCGCGATGCTGGTAATGGGAAGAGCGGTATGGTACTATGCTGTCCATGGGGTGCGGGAAGAGACCTCTGTCCGGTCACAGAAGGGGGGAGCCATGCCGGTGATTGTCGAAGCATTTCTGGTCTCGATCGGGATGGTGTTCGGCTTTTTCATGATCTTCCTCCTGATCTTCCTGGTGGCGCTGATGTTGTTACCGGTGGAAAAATCCCTCTCCAAGATGGTGTGGGAGATCACCATGCCACGCCGGTCGAGCACACAACAGCAGTCCCCAGGTTTCAAAGGGTTCAGCCAGAAACATCGCTGACTGCTCGTGGTATCAAACGGGGGTGTCATCATGACGGGGGTGTCGGCAACGGCGCCCCCGTTTGTTACAGATCACCGGTGATCCGTTGCAACGCGTAAAGTTTTGGATTCACCGCCTGAACGGCGGTAATGATCTCCCGCAGGGTCTCTTCATCAATGCCGGTCTCTTCGTCGCTCCCCTGGAAAAAAGGGTAGCCTCTGGGAAGAGGTGTCAGTTCGCCACCCTTGAGAAGTGACACGTCAACCTGGTCGTTGACCCGTCCTGCCGCCTCCCAGGGGTCTCGGTAGTTGAACTGGCGGGCCACGATATGCAGGGCCATGCCATTGGGAAAGATCCCTTTCACCTCAAAGGAAAATTCGCGGGGTGCGCCGTAGTTGTCAGAACGACCGGAACGTGCCATTACCTCGGCTCCGGCGGTTTCCAGAAGTTCCCGGACCGAATCGGCGGTCATCGGGTGTAGAGGGGTGTCCATGGGGACCTCGCAGAAGAAGATGTCCAATCCAGCCTACCAAAAGATCGTGCCTGACTGCAAGCGGGGAGCGGTATCGTGGCCGGTGGGAGAGGATACCGCAGCTGAGGCCGCCCTTAAGGCGCGCTATGCTGATGAAGGGATGACGCCCGGTGTGATCGGCGATTTCCGGCAGCTGGTATGGCGGTATGCCGCAGGGCAGTATCGTGATCTGCCGTGGCGGCGGACCTGCGATCCGTGGCAGGTGCTGGTGTCGGAAGTGATGCTGCAGCAGACCCAGGTAGACCGTGTTGTTCCTAAGTTTTGTGCCTTCCTGCAGCGGTTTCCCGATCCGGTTGCTCTGGCAGCGGCGCCGCTGCCGGAACTGCTGGCGGCCTGGCAGGGGCTGGGCTACAACCGGCGGGCGCTCAACCTGCAACGTGCGGCCCAGATGGTGGTTACCCGTTGGGATGGCGTGCTGCCGGATGACCCGTCACTGCTCTGCCAACTGCCCGGCATCGGTCCCTACACCGCCGGCGCCATAGCCGCCTTTGCCTTTAACCGGCCTGAGTCCTTTCTGGAGACCAATATCCGCGCCGTGCTGCTGCACCTGTTTTGTGCCGGCCGCTGCGCGGTGCCGGACAAGGAACTGCTGGTGCTGGCCGGACAGGTGGTGGACCGGGAGCAGCCCCGCGACTGGTATAACGCCCTGATGGATTACGGGAGCGACCTGAAACGGCGCTTTCCCAACCCCAGCCGCCGGAGCCGGCACCATACCGTGCAGAGCCGGTTTGAGGGATCGGACCGTCAGATTCGCGGGGCGTTGGTCCGTCTGCTGTTGGGGGCGGACGGCATGACCGCTGCTGCCCTGCGGCAGCGGTTGGCGGTTGCGGATGATCGCCTGCAACCTATTTTAGCGGCGATGGTGGGTGAAGGGTTTCTCAAGCGGCGGGGGAGCCGCTATCTCATACCGCCAACCTGAGTTCCACCCCCCACGGGGCCGGCCGTTCACCCTCGCTGGTCAGCACCCACAGGGTGGGGAACGCCATCCGCTCAGGCACCGGGCCGATGCCGTCGGTCAGGTAGATCACCGCGGCCGGCAGCGGATGCAGGGTTTGGGCATAGTCGAACACCGTCCGCAGGTCGGTGAAGCCGCCGCCATCGTACCGTTGGGTAACGACGGAGCTGCTGCTGAAGTTTTCCACCCGCTGGATACGACTGTTGGCGTAGACCACGGTCAGCTGGCAGTCGCGCCCCCGGGCCAGGTTGACCAGTTCGGCGGCAAACGCCTCGCGCAACGCCACGATATTGGTGGAGTCGCTGACATCAATTCCCACCAGCAGGTTCAGCTTGCGCCGTTTGCGGATGCCGGGGGTGCCATGCTCAAAGCGGCGGTGCTCCCGCATCCAGGTCGTGTTGCGGCCGGTCCGGCCGGCGGTTGCCACAAATTGACGCAGGATCTGGCGCCAGGGGATCGGCGCCGGTTGTAGCAGGTTTCCTACGAGTGCTCGTATATCGGATGGGGTCTCGCCGTCGCTGCCCCGCAGGGCGTCCCGCACCAGGCTGCGCACCATCTCCTCCGCCAGGGTCAGCGGTGTGCCGTCCGCCTCCTGCCAGGCCTCGTGGCTGTCGATGGTTGTGGCTTCCTGTAGTGCATCTCCTGCTCCGCTGCCCGCCGCGCCGCTGCTCTCCTCCTCGGCCGAGCCGACGCCGCTCCCCTCCAGGTTGCCGGTGTCGAATGGCGGGACGAGCAGGGCATAGTACTCCTCGGCGGCTAGACCCGGTTCAAGCTGGTAGTTTTCCGGATAGAGTGCCCCGGGCGGCAGGTTGTCGATGCCGTGGTTGATGGCCAGGTCGCAGGCCACGTCCCAGTCGTGGGGGTTCCGTTCCCGCCGTCGCAGCGGGTGCAGGTGCAGCAGATGTTTGAGCAGGTGTTCCAGCAGCGCCTCTTGCTGGCCCATCTGCAGCGAGCCGAAGGCATCGGCAGCCATACTGAGCACCGGGATTCCGCCCCTGATGGTTATCCCCGCCGCCTTGGCGCTCCCTTCGAGCGGTTCACGGCGCAGGTGTAAGAGCAGGTGGCCGTAAAAGGGCCGGTTTTTCAGGAGGCGAATGATGGCGTTTTCAAGGGAGCGTATGGACATGGGGGCAGGGTAACTGAAAGCCGCCGGGCTGTCAAAGTGGCAAAATCAGGTGGCGTGTCGCCGGGGACTGTGCTATAGCTTTGTATAGATTTCAGTAGAATCAGCCGGTTTCGGCAGGAGGAGATGCAGATGGCAGACGAAAACAAGCCGCAGGTGGTGCTTGAAACCAGTAAGGGCAGCATCACCCTGGAGTTGAACAAGGAAAAGGCGCCGATCACGGTCAAAAACTTTCTGGGCTATGTCAAGGACGGTTACTACGACGGCCTGATCTTTCACCGGGTGATCAAGGATTTCATGATCCAGGGTGGTGGTTTGGATGCCGAGATGCAGCCAAAAAAGACCAAGTTCGCCATCAAGAATGAGGCCCAAAACGGCCTGAAAAACCTGCGGGGCAGCGTGGCCATGGCCCGCACCGCCCTGGTGGACTCGGCCACCTCGCAGTTTTTTATCAATACCGTGGATAACGCCTTTCTGGACAACCGGGGCAAGCGTCAGGAAGATTTCGGTTACTGCGTCTTCGGGCAGGTGGTAGACGGCCTGGAGGTGGTGGATGAGATCCGGCAGGTCAAGACCGGCAACAAGGCCGGCCACGGCGACGTGCCGCTGGAGCCGATCACCATCATCTCGGCAAAGGTGGTCGAATAGGTTAGTTGGTTAGTTGCGTATCACGCTGCTGCAGCGACGAGGGCCGGCCAGTACCGCCGGCCCTCGTTTTGTTCAAAACCGGAACCAAACCCCGCCCAGGAACATGGTCTGGCGGTCATTGATCAGGCGGCGTACTTCGAGGTTGAGGCTCAGCTTCGGTAACGGCAGGGAGATGTCGGTCCCCCCCTGTACCGTCATGGTGCCGGAATGTTCCCGGCCCTGATCCAGCCGATTTGGCGAGGAGATGTCGTTCACGCTATAGTAGAGGACCCCGACGCCGGCGTAGGGCTTTATCAGCGGCAGGAACGGCAGGTGGGCGTTGATGTAGCCGCCCAGCGGCATGGTATCGGCCTTTTTGTAGTACCAGCCTTTGTCATACCGCAGGTTGGCGTAGCCCAGCGAGGCCCCCAGGCTGACGATGGGGATCGGGAACCAGCGGGCCGCAACCTCCAGGCTGTTGCCGTCTTGCTCCAGGGGACGGCCGTAACGGGCGCCGACATCAAGGCTTCCGGCCATGGCGACACTGCTCAGGCAGAGGACCGTGGCGCACAAGATGATAACGGGTGTAAGCTTCATCTGTTCTTCTCCTTTCGGGCTGCCAGTTTACGCAGCGTACTGTAGATTCCGCCGGGGGTCGCCGCAAAGGGTACGACCGGCGTGCCAAGGGCCCGCCCCAGATCAGCCGGCGTCTGACCATCCAGAAAACAGCATTCTCCTTCCTTGATCATCACGGCGGGGAGCAGGATTACCTCGCCTAGGTCCTGCCTATGGAGCGCCATCTGAATATCACCGCCGCTGAGCAGGCCGGTAACGGTGACGCTCTCGCCGAATAGCCGGTTGGGAACGGCATGGAGGGTCAGGACGGAACCGGTCTTTGCCGCCAGTCCCTGCAGAAATTCTCCCACAACTCCAGCCGACGAACAGCCGGTGACGACCGTTGCCGTGAGGCGTCTCGCCAGTGGCCTGGCGCGTTTGATAACACGATCCGCCTGGTGCTGGAACCAGGGGACCATGCCGACCCCGTTCTCCCACTGGGGCAGGTCGCCGTATTCCTTGAGTGTTGGGAATGACCTGTCCGCCTTGAGAAAGAATTCGTCGGCCAGTTGCAGGAACGGTTCGCCCAGATGTTTGTTCAGTGCCCGCATCCGGGGCAGCCATTGGTCGAGAAATGCTCCGGCATAGGCGCGGTCCACCGGTGTGAGCAGGGGCAGGCGTTGGCGATGGCTTGTGAGCCCCACCGGCACCACGGCCAGGGATTGTACCGCCGGGTACAGGGCGGCCAGGTCGCTGACCGTCTGTTCCAGGTGGGGGCCGTCATTCAGGCCGGGACAGAGCACTACCTGGGTGTGCATCTGAATACGTGCCGCGGCCAGTCGGGTCAGTTGCTCCAGGATGGGTGGGATGCCGGACCTGCCCAGCAGCTGTTCTCGAAGCAGCGGTCCGGTGGCATGCACCGAGATGTAGAGCGGGGAAAGACGCTGCCTGATGATCCTTCGCAGTTCGGACTCCTTCAGGTTGGTCAGGGTGACGTAGGTCCCCTGCAGGAAGGAGAGCCGATAGTCCTCGTCCTTGACGTAGAGCGGCCGGCGCAGCCCTTTGGGCAGCTGGTGCACAAAGCAGAAGACGCAGTTGTTGCCGCACCGTTTCGGTTCCGGTGGGGCGAAGGTGAGCCCGGTCGGTTCACCGGGCGCCGGTTCCATAAGGACGATCCGGCGCTCACCATTCCTGTCTGCCACGGTCAGTTCGGCCTCGTCGTCACTGGCCAGCCAGCTGTAGTCGATTAGGTCCCGCAGCCGGTGGCCGTCAATGGCCAACAGCCGTTCGCCAGGCGTAAGGCCTGCCCGGTCCGCCGGGGAGCCGGGCTGGACGGTTTCAATCGGGAGGCCGGTCATTTCAGGCTCCCTGGTAGAATGCAGAGGCGCGGTAGTAGGTGAGCAGGTGGCTTGCCAGCACCCTGAGGATGGCCGCCGTCGGGATCGCCAGCAGCATGCCGCCGATGCCCAGCAGTTGACCGCCGATCAGGAGCGCCACAATGGCGATCAAGGGGTGCAGGCCGACGGTGTCGCCCACCACCTTGGGGGTGATGACAGTCCCTTCCAGGGCCTGTACCAAGCCGAACCAGCCCAGGCAGAGCAGGGGGTGCAACAGATCGTGGAATTTGAGGAGCGCCATGAGCATGGAGAGGACGATCCCCAGGATCGTCCCCAGATACGGGATGATGAAGGCGGCGCCGGCCAGGGTGCCGATCGCCACGGCCAGATCGATGTCGATCAGCCAGAGCCCCACTGAGTAGAGCAGCGCCAGGATGGCGCAGACCAGCAGCTGGCCCCGGATAAAACCGGAGAGCACCCGGTCGATCTCGCCGCAGAGCTGCCCCAGTTGTTTGCGAAAACGGGGTGGCGGCAGTTCCTTCAGCCAGGCCGTCAAGAGCGGCATATCGGTCAGCAGGTAGAAGAGGTAGACCGGGATGATGAGATAGCCCAGCAGGTTGAGGATAAAGCCGACGGTGGAGGTTACGGCCTGTTGCAGCCAGCTTAAAAGAGGGCGTGCAATGTCGAATGCCGAGGCTCTTAGGGTGGCGGCCAGGTTGTTAACCTGCTGGGTGAGGCGCTCCGGGGTGTCGATCTGCAGGTAGGCCTTCACCTGCTGGGGGATCAGGTCGTAGAGTCGCTGGACATAGGCCGGTATGTTTAACTGCACGTTGGCCAGCTCGGATTTGATCGCCAGGGTGAACAGTAGCAGTATCCCGCTGAATCCCACGATGGCCAGCACGAATACCAGCAGCACACTCGCAAGCCGGTTCAGGCCGCGTTGTTCCTGGCGGCGCACCACCGGATTCAGCAGATAGGCCAACGCCAGGGCGATGAACAGCTGCAGCAGGACGGCGCCGGCCTTGATCCAGACCGAGACGATGGCGGCGATCAGCAGGCAGGCGAGGAGCAGCAGTATCTTTGAGCTTCGGGGCATAGCAGGTCAGGAGGGGGGCGGGATGGGTTACCCCGCTGCCCGGTTATTGGTGATGGAGGCGGAAGGTGCCGTCCACCGAGGTTATGGTGGCGATGGCATGTTTGTAGAGCAGGATATCGCCACCTGCATCCACCAGCAGTGAAAAGTTGTCAAACGATTTGATAAAGCCTTCGATGGCGTCACCGGACATCATCCGGACGCTTACCCGGACGTGCTCCTTGCGGGCCTGGTTCAGATATTGGTCCTGAATGTTAAAGGGGGCCTTGGACATGGGGTCTCTCTCCTTTTTGAAAGTACATGGCAGCAGATGGAGCGATAGTAGCAGAGTTTTCCGGATATGCAACCCAGTGCACGTCCGGCTCGCGGCGTAACCAGGTGATCTGGCGTTTTGCCAGGTGGCGGGTGTTGAGGCGGATCAATTCGGTCATGGCCTCAAACGTCAGCTCGCCGCGCAGATGGGCCGTAACCTCCTTATAGCCGATGGCCTGCAGAGGTTTGGCATCGGCGGGAACCCCTGCGCGCAGCAGCCCTTCCACCTCGGTCAACAGACCGGCCTCCAACATGGTGGTCACTCGCTGGTCGATACGCCGGTACAGGGTCTCGCGAGGCACGTCAAGCGCGAGAAACAGGGGATCGTAGGGCGTCTCGTTGAAACCGTGCCGTTCATGGAACCGGGATAGCGGTATGCCGGCGGTGTGCCAGACCTCAAGGGCGCGCAGGAGCCGTGGCAGGTTATTCGGGTGACATCGTGAGGCGGTCTGCGGATCAACCCTGCGCAGCTCTTCGAGCAAGGCGGCGGACCCTTCCTGGTCGGCCCATCGCTTCAGCTTCTGTCGCAGTGCCGGGTCCTCGCCCGGCGCATCGGTAAGACCCCGCAGCAACACCCGCAGGTAGAGGCCGCTGCCTCCTGCCACGATCGGTCGCTTGCCACGCTGCAGGATATCGCTGATGGCTCGAGCGGCTTCGTGGCGAAAGGCGGCGGCGGTAAAGGGGCGTGTCGGCTCGCGGATATCCAGCAGGTGGTGGGGAACCCGGCGGCGCTGTTCGGCTGTCGGCTTGGCGCTGCCGATATCCAGGCCCCGGTAGACGGTCAGCGAGTCGGCGCAGACGATCTCGCCAGCCAGCTGCAAGGCGAGGTCGATGGCAAGGTCTGACTTGCCGGAGGCTGTCGGGCCCGCAATGACGAGAATGCGTGGCTTCATAGCCGTTTGAACAGCTTTTCCAGGTCACGCAGGGGTATACGGTGGGAGACCGGGCGACCGTGGGGGCAATGGGCTGAAAAATCGGTGCGGTCCATTGCCGCGAGCAGTGCCTCAATCTGACGGTGTTCCAGCGGATGGGCCCCCCGTACCACACTGTGGCAGGCCACTCTCGCCAGCAGGTCGTCACGCGCCCGGTCGAAGGAATCACTGGCGCCGATGGCGGCAAGGTCGGCCAGCAGGTCCCGTAACAGGCGTGGTTGATCGGCGGCGGCAACCAATCGAGGGGCTGCGGTCAGGCGGAAGGTCTGGCCACCGAACTCCTCCAGCTCGAACCCGAGACGATGCAGCTGCTGCAGGTGATGACGGGCGGTGGCAGCCTCAAGAAAGGAGAGTTCCAGAGATTCCGGCAGCAGCAACCGTTGTGATTCCACCTGATGGGCCTCAAAACTGGCTTTTAGCTGTTCGAAACGGATCCGTTCGTAGGCGGCATGCTGGTCGATGATCACCAGCTCATCGACCCCCTGACAGAGGATATAGGCGGCCTGGAATTGACCGATTACCTGTAGGGAGCTGAAGTAGTCGCCGGTCTGGCCGGCCGTGGGGTCGGTCGTATAGCCCGGTGGTGGCTCGCAGACCGCTGGTGGTTCGGGATGGTGAGGTGGTCCGGCGAGAAAACGGTGCAGCGCCTGTTGCACCGCTTCCCTCCGCTCTGCCATCGGGGGATAGGGCGGGGCGGCCGTGGTTGAGATGACGGGCGGCGTCTGGTCAGGTCGCTGCAGCCAGGGGGAAGCGGCGATGGCCTGGGCAAGTACGGTCTGAATGGTGTCGTGGACCTGACTTTGACGGCGGAACCGCACCTCGTGTTTGGTGGGGTGTACGTTGACATCCAGATCGCCGGGGGGGAGCTCAAGGAAGAGTGCCACCAGGGGGTAGCGCCCCTTTTCCAGTACCGGACGCCAGGCCTGCAAGATGGCGTGCTGGACCACCTTGTCCCGGATAAAACGACCGTTGACGAAGGTGAAGATGCCGCCGGCCGAGGAACGGCTGGCCTCCGGTGGGGCCAGGTAACCGCTCACCGAGGCCACGGCGGTCTCCCCGACAAAGGGAAAGAGACGGAGATCACCGGGCATGAGGCGTTGTAAACGCGGTAGTCGCTCCTCAGCCGGCACCCTGAAGAGTTCCCGTCCGTCATGGAGATAGCAGAATGCGACGTCCGGCCGGGAGATGGCTAGGCGGACGATCAGATCACCCACGTGGGCCGCCTCGGTCTCGGTGCTGCGGAGAAACTTCAGTCGCGCCGGGGTGTTGAAGAAGAGCTGCTCCACCGTGATGTCAGTGCCGGGGGCCATGCCACAGCTCCGCACCTGCCGGATCCGTCCACCCTCAACCTCGATCTCGGTCCCCTCGATCCGCTGGCTTTGGCGACTCCGGAGGCGCAATCGCGAGACCGAGGCGATGGCCGGCAGTGCCTCACCTCGGAACCCAAGGGTGGCAATGCAGTCCAGATCCTCCTCGCTGCTTAGCTTGCTGGTGGCGTGGCGTTCCAGGGCCAGCAGGCATTCTTCCCGGGACATGCCGTGGCCGTTGTCTCCGACTCGTATCAGGCGCCGGCCGCCGTTGGTTATCTCCAGACGGATTTCATCGGCGCCGGCATCCAGGGCGTTCTCCACCAGCTCCTTCACCACCGAGGCCGGGCGTTCCACGACCTCACCGGCGGCGATCTTGTTGGCCAGTTGTTCGGAAAGTATTCTGATCGGTGGCGACACGACGACTCCCTGTTGAAAAGAGCGGGACGGCCCGCTCTTTTCAGGGGTACTGAGAATGAGAATGCTGGACGGTTACGGTTTTTTGTCCGGGCTGCCCAGGTCGCCGAAGAGGCTGCTGAAATCGTCATCCACCTTCGCAGGGGCTGGCTTGGACGGTTCAGCGCCAGGAGAAGGCGGTTCGGGGGTGTCATCCCAGGAGAAGCTGTTCAGCTCGAAGCCCTGCCCAGTAGCGGAGGGCGAGGCGGTTGGGAGGGGGGAGGGCGCGGCGTTCGATGCCGTGGAGCTGGTCTCGAGAAGGTCGGCAAAGGGGTCGTTGGATGCCGTAGCAGAGGGCGCAGAGAGGGCTCCCCCATTTCCGGCGGAGGGTAAGGCGCCAAAGGCGAAGGGAGCCGCCCCTGCAACGGCCGTTGCTGCCGGTTCCTCATGCTGTGGCAGATCGAAGGAGAAGAGATCCCCTCCAGCGTCCTGAGCCGGATGCTGCTCAGACATCGCGCCACCAAGGGCTGCCACCATCTCCGTCCGGACGGTTGCCGGCAGCACAATCGGGGTGAGGCCGTAGGCTGCCCGGAAGGCGCTCAGGTCATTGGCGCATTTCCGACAGCTGTCATTGGTCTCAAAGCTGGTGTAGCCGCACTTTGGGCACTTCATGGCCGGCCTCCTTCAGATATCACCCCATTTATACTGCAGAATAGCGGTGATGGCAAGGGCGGCGGTCTCGGTGCGCAGGATCCGTTCCCCCAGGGTCACTGGCGTGAACCCCCAGAGGGAGAACGCCTCGGCCTCCCCCGGTTCAAAGCCCCCTTCAGGGCCGATGGCAATGGCGACCCTGGCAGGTCGCGGCTGCCCTTCCAACAGTTCCCGCAGTGGCGAGGGGGTGCCCCGCTCCCAGAGCAGCAGTTTCAGGTCGGCATTGGCGGCGCTGGCGGCGGCAGCGGCGGCGGTCGGGTGCCAGGCCACGGCAGGCTGGTCAAAGCGTTCCGACTGACGTGCGGCCTCCGCCACAATGCGTCCCCAACGGTCCAGACGTCCCTGCAGCTTCTCACCGGCCAGTCTCGGCACTGAGCGATCGGCCCGGAAGATGCCAAACTCGCTGACGCCTAATTCGGTCCCCTTCTGCAGCACCAGTTCGATCTTTTCTCCCCGGGGCACCCCCTGGAGCACCGTGATGGCCGGTCCGTCGGGAAAGCGGGCAGCCTCCAGGGTGGCGGTGATCCTGATTGCCGTCCATTCCTGGGTCACCTGGTCGATGTTCCCTTCGTGGCGGCGGCCTTGTTCGTCCACCAGCAGCACCTCATCCCCGGGGCGCAGCCGCAGTACCCTGACCATGTGGTGATGGAGCTGGCCATCGTAGGAACCGTAGCCATCGCGAATACTGCGCGAGCTGACCACAAAACGGCGGCGGGTGCTCATGGCTGTTTCCGGTAGCAGAGGCAGCGCCACTCACCCGCTGACAGCGCCTGTTCCAGGCAGAGCGGCTGGGAGGCGAAGCCGTCGCGTACAAACTGTTCACGTTCCGCCAGTATGCCGGAGAGCACGAGGTATCCGCCCGGCATGAGCCGTTCTGAAAGATCTGACGCCATCCGTACCAGTTCCTCTGCCAGGATATTGGCCAGTATCAGCCGGTAGTCTGCGGGGAGCTGGTCGAGGGGGGTGGCGCTACAGCTGACCAGATCCGCCACCCGGTTAAGGCGGCAGTTCTCCGCCGCCACCAGCACCGCCTGGGGATCGATGTCCACGGCATCGACCCGGGGTATCCCCAGTTTTGCCGCGGCAATGGCCAGGATGCCGGAACCGGTCCCCAGGTCCAGCGCCGGGGTTGCGGCACCGGGGTGATCGGCCACCAGTTGTTCAAGGCATTCTAGGCAGAGCCGCGTGGTCTCGTGGCTACCGGTGCCGAAGGCCATACCGGGGTCCAGGGTGATGATCTGCCGTTTTTCGTCGGGAGCAGGGAGCTCCCAGGTGGGGAGGATCAGCAGGCGGGCGCCGATGGGGAGCGGCTTGAAATGGGTTTTCCAAGAGCTGGCCCAATCCTCCTCGGCGATCATCTTGACAATCGGCGGAGCGGGACGGTATCCGGGAAGGGAGGGTGACAGGCGGTTCAGAAAGGCATTGATTGCGGCCAGATGGCCCTCGATCGGGCAGGGAAGAGCAAAATAGGCGCTGACGGTGACGGTGGCAGTGGCGGGGATATCATCCGTTGAAAAGGTGTCAACCGTGCGGTTGTCGGTGCAGACCCCGCAGCCGGACTGTTCCGTCAGGTAGTCGGCAACGGTCTCCGCCAGGGGGGCCGGAACGTCGCAACTGACCTGATACCATGCTGAAGCCATCATCCCTCCGGGGTCTTGGATGGGGCGCAACGTAGCAGAATGGCTGGGGCATGACAACAAAAAACCTTGACAAAGGCGGTGGAGCTGACTAATTTTCATTAGAAATTTGGCATCTACCCGTCCGGGTAGTGGTGATCGCAATGGGCCTGCCATGAAAACAATCTATGTCCTTTCGGATTCAACGGGCGAAACCGCCGAACGGGTTGTCAAGGCGGCCCTGTCGCAGTTTGGCGGCAGCGATGTCCGGATCGTGCGCCTGGGCAAGGTGACCAACCAGCAGGAGGTGCAACAGGCCATTGCCACGGTCTCCGCCGACGGCGGGCTGCTGGTCTATACCCTCGTGGATACCACGTTGGCCATTGCCGTGCATACCATAGCCGAAGAACACGGACTGATGGCCTTCGACCTGCTGTCGCCGCTGCTGCACAGCCTGTCGGTCTTTCTGGGTGCTGCGGCTCAGGCGACGCCGGGCCTGCTGCACCAGATCGATACCGATTACTTCCGGCGGATGGAGGCGGTCAACTTTACCGTCAAGCATGATGACGGTCAGGAGACTCGGGGGCTGCATAAGGCCGATCTGGTGCTGGTGGGGGTCTCCCGCTCCTCCAAGACGCCGCTCTCCATGTATCTTGCCCATAAGGGGTACAAGGTGGCCAACGTGCCACTGGTGAAGGGGATTGAGCCACCAGTGGAGCTTGACCGGATCGATCCGAAAAAGGTGGTTGGCCTGGTTATCAGTCCCAAGCGTCTGGTGGAGATCCGCACCTCCCGGCTGGTCACCATGGGGCAGAGCATGAAGAGCAGCTACGCCGACTACGAGCGGGTGGAGGAGGAAATTCTCTTTTGCCGTCAGTATTACCGTCGGCATCCTGCGTGGTTGATGATCGATGTCACCAATAAATCGGTCGAGGAATCGGCCTCGGAGATTCTGCGGCGTCTTGGCTCGCTGCAAAGTGCTGTGTAAGGGACGGCCGGCGCCGTCAAAGGAGGGGGCGTGCGAATCCTGGTGGTTGAGGATGAAAAGAAGGTGGCTGCCTTCATCAAACGGGGCTTGGAAGAGGAAGGCTATCAGGTGGATATCGCCTCCGATGGCGCCGAAGGGATCGCCATGGCCGGCGAGGGGCAGTACGAACTCCTGATCATGGATGTGATGCTGCCCAGAAAAGACGGTCTCGCCGTGGTCAGGGAGCTGCGCCAGGCCGATCGGCGTACCCCGGTGTTGATGCTGACCGCCCGCGATACCACCGACGATATCGTGGCCGGCCTCGATGCCGGGTCCGACGACTACCTGACCAAACCGTTTGCCTTTGCCGAACTTTCGGCCCGGGTGCGGGCCCTGACGCGGCGCAGTGTTATGGAGCGGGGGGCCGAGCTCTGTTTTGCCGATCTGCGAATGGACCCGGTAAGCCACCAGGTCTGGCGTGGTGAGCGGGAGATCGATCTGACCGCCAAGGAGTACGGCCTGCTGGAACTCCTGATGCGCAACCCCAATACCGTCCTCTCCCGAACCGTGATCGCCGAACAGGTATGGGAACATACCTTCGATACCTTTACCAACATCATCGACGTCTATGTCAACTACCTCCGCAAGAAGGTCGATAAGGATCAAGCATGCAAGTTGATCCATACGGTCCGCGGCCAGGGGTACGTTCTGCGCGACGTCTAGTCCAGAAGGAGGCTACGCGATATGCAACGGTTATTCCGATGGTTCTGCTGCAGTATGGCGGTGGTGGCCGGCCTGGTGTTGACCGTGCCGGCCGTTGCACCGGCAAAGACCATAAGCCCTGATTTTGTTGAGCTTGCCAAGCGGTTGCGTCCAACGGTGGTCAATATCCGCACGATCAAGCATCTTCAGGCGATGGGTGGAGGGCGGATGGTCACACCCTTTCCGGGCAACGACCCGTTTAACGAGTTTTTCGGCCAGTTTTTTGGCCACCAGCTCCCACAACAACCACGCAGGCAACAGGGGATGGGGACCGGTTTCATCATAAGTCCCGATGGTTACATCCTCACCAACAACCACGTGGTGAAAGGCGCCGATGAGATCATGGTCAAACTGGACGGCGGTCGGGAGATCAAGGCCCAGCTAAAAGGACAGGATGACAAGCTGGATATCGCCCTCCTGAAGATTGACGATAAAAAGCCGCTGCCGGCTGCCGAGCTGGGGGACAGCGACGCCTTGGAGGTAGGGGAATGGGTGATGGCCATCGGTAACCCGTTTGGCCTCGGTCAGACCGTCACCGCCGGTATCGTGAGCGCCAAGGGGCGGGTGATCGGCAGCGGCCCGTACGATGATTTCATCCAGACCGATGCCTCCATCAATCCTGGAAATTCCGGGGGGCCGCTTTTTAACAGCGCAGGCAAGGTGATCGGCATCAACACCGCCATCGTTGCCGGCGGCCAGGGGATCGGGTTTGCCATCCCCAGCAACATGGTGAAGACCGTCGTGACCCAGCTCAAGACCACCGGTCATGTCACCCGTGGCTACCTGGGGGTCAATTTTGATATGCTTACCCCCAAGCTTGCAAAATCACTCGGCTTGTCTTCGGATAAGGGGGTGATCATAAGCCATATTGAAAAGGGATCGCCGGCAGACAAGGCAGGACTGACGCTTGAGGACGTCATTGTCGCCTTCGATGGCCATCCGGTAAACGCCGAGATCGACCTGCCGCGTCTGGTTGCCGCCACCCCGGTGGGCAAGGCGGTGCAGGTGGTCATCTATCGCAAGGCCAAGAAACAGGTGCTAACCGTGGTGGTAGGCAAAGGGACACCGGCCGTCGCTGCCAAACCCGGTACAACGCCGGAAAACGCCAGTATCGGCATCAGCGTGCGGGAGCTTACCCCAATCCTTGCCCGTCAGCTGGGACTCAAGGACGAGAAAGGGGTGGTGGTCTCCGAGGTGAAGCCCGGGTCACCCGCTGAAGATGTCGGTCTGGTCCGCGGTGATCTGGTGCTGGAGTTTAACGGCCAGCCGCTGGAGAACCTGGCGGCCTTTAGTCGTCTCGCAGCCGCGGTGAAGAAGGGGGATGTGGTCAGATTGCTGCTGCGCCGTCCTGACGGCTCCTTCGGCTATGTCGCCGTGACTGCCGACTAATCGCCGTTTACCGATCTTCGGTCGGCAGGGGCGGCCCATGGGTCGCCCTCTGTCGTTGGAGCCCCTATGTCCCAGCGTTATGTGCAGCCGTTGCGCAGTCTGATCCAGGTGGCCTTTTTGCTGCTGAGTCTGGCTACCGGGGTCCAGTTCGCCCGCTTTGTCGCCGCTATCCAGCTTGGCGGTGTCGTACCGCCGAGGCCGGTGGGCGTTGAGGCGTTCCTGCCGATCTCGGGACTGTTCGGTACGGCGGCCTGGCTCAAAGGGGGCGGTATCAATCCGGTCCATCCAGCGGCGGTGGTGTTCCTCGTCACGATCGTGCTGGTGTCGCTGCTGCTGCGGCGGGCCTTCTGCTCCTGGATCTGTCCGGTGGGTACCCTGTCGGAATGGCTCTGGAAACTGGGCTTCAACCGCCTGCAGCGTAATCTGCGGCTGCCCCGCCGTCTGGATCTGGCGTTGCGCGGCATCAAATACCTGCTGCTGGCCTTCTTCATCTCTTCTGCGTTTTTCTGGTCCCTGCCCGCCCTGCAGGGATTCCTGGGCAGCGGCTACCATGCGGTCGCCGATGCCCGGTTACTGCAGTTTTTCCGTTCCCCGTCAAGCGTCACCGTGGCGGTTGCCGGAGCGCTGGTGGCGTTGTCGCTGTTGCTGCGTAATCCGCTCTGTCGCTATCTCTGTCCTTACGGCGCCCTGCTGGGGCTGGTGGCGTTAGTCTCGCCCCTGGCGGTGCAGCGTGACCGGCAACGGTGTGTCTCCTGCGGGGTCTGCAATCAGGTCTGCCCGTCACGGATCGACGTGATGCAGGCAGGGCGGGTCAATACGCCTGAATGTCTGGGCTGCTGGCGCTGCATCAGCCACTGTCGGGTGCAGAGCGCCCTCAGCATGCGCGTCGCCGGCCGGCTGGCGGTGCCGGGGATCGTCTTTACCCTGCTGCTGGTGGGGTTTTTCTGGCTGGGGATATCCCTGGGGAAGGTGTGCGGTCATTGGGATTCCAGCGTAACGCCGGCCGATTATCGTGAACTGCTGGCGAAGTAATCTCTCTGCTGCAGGGGCAATGATTGCATTCAGCCCCTGATCGCCGTATCATGCCACCCTCACATCGTTACGGAAAGGCAGTTATCGTTATGGGCGTTTATGCAAACAGCGTCAGTTTTGCGCAGTACCGTGTCATCGGCGAGCTCCCCTCTCGGCAGGAGCGTTTTGCCGTATTCTCAGCAGCACTTTCAGGGCGGCGTTTCAACTCCATAGAGGAGTCTGCCGAGGAACAATCGGAAGGATGGACCTGTACCGACACCCCTGATGATCCGGCCTTTGATCTTCCCTCCCGTTTCTGGCGCGACCGCTACCTCTTCTTCAGCTGCCGCCGTGATCAGCGGCGGATCCCGGCCGCCCTCTTCAAGTCCCACATCGGCCGGGCAGAGGGGGAGTATCTCGCCAAGCGCCCTGAGCTGAAACGCCCACCCAAGCGGGAGCGCGAAGAGATTGCCGAGCGGGTGAAGCTCGGCCTGCTGACCCGCGTGCTGCCAACTCCCGCGACGGTTGATCTGGTATGGCAGCCGGAGACCGCCCTTCTGACCCTCTTTTCCGCATCTTCCACGGCCATGGAGCGTTTCGAGGAGCTGTTCTGCAAGAGCTTTGAGAACCTGCGCCCCCAACTGATCTACCCCTACCGGCGGGCCGTGGGGCTCTTGGACGCGGAAGGCCAGGAACGGCTTGCCACCCTTAACCTGGCCGCCTCCGAAGCGGCCCTGGACGAGATCCAGAGCAACCGCTGGCTGGGGGAGGAGTTCCTGCTCTGGCTGTTGCAGGCGGGCCTGGAGGGGGGGAATTTCCGGGTACAGGTTGCAGGTACGTATGACCAGGGCACCCCGTTCAGCGCCTGGATCGATGACCGGATCCAACTGCAGGGGGGCGGTGAGACCGGCCCGCAGAAGGTGGCGGTCAGCGGCTCACAGGACAGTTATCTGGAGGCCCGGTCGGCCCTCAAAAGCGGCAAGACGATCAGCAACGCCGCCATCTACCTGGAGAAGGACGAGCTGCAGTGGCGTTTTGTGCTGAACGCCGAGCTGTTCACCTTCGGCGCCTTTAAGTGCCCGCCGGTCAAGTTGGAGCGGGAAGGGGTGGAGGAGCTCTCCGAGCGCGAGTCGGCCTTTTACGAACGGATGTACCTCTTGGAGGCAGGGCTGCAGATGTTCGATTCGTTGTATCTGGCCTTTCTCACGGAGCGTATCGGCGCAGGTTGGGCCGAGCGGCAACAGCAGATCAGCGCCTGGCTGGAAGGGTATGGGGCATGAAGTTTATCGATGAAGTCACCCTGCACTGCGCCTCGGGGCACGGCGGTGCCGGCTGTGTGTCGTTCCGCCGGGAGAAGTTCATTCCCTTCGGTGGCCCGGACGGTGGCGATGGCGGTCGTGGCGGCGATATCATCTTCGAAGCGACGTCTGCCCAGTCGACCCTGCTGGAACTACGCCACAAGCCTCATCAGAAGGCGGAACGGGGGCGGCATGGCATGGGGAAGGACCGCCATGGGGCGGCCGGGGAAGACCTGACCATCAAGGTGCCGGTGGGGACGGTGGTCCACGATGCCGAGAGTGGGGAGGAGTTAGCCGACCTGACCGAAAGCGGCCAGCGGGTGGTATTGCTGAAAGGGGGGCGGGGCGGTCAGGGTAATGCCCGTTTTGCCACCGCCACCAACAAGGCCCCCAAGTTCGCCCAGCCGGGTGAAGAGGGGGAGGAGCGCAAGCTGCGCCTGGAACTGAAGCTGATGGCCGACGTGGGGCTTCTGGGGCTGCCCAATGCCGGTAAGTCGTCGCTGATCAGCAAGGTATCGGCGGCCCGCCCCAAGGTGGCCGATTACCCCTTTACCACCCTGGCCCCCTCGTTGGGCGTCGTCGCGTACAAGGATTATCGTTCCTTCGTGATGGCCGATATCCCCGGCATCATCGAGGGCGCCCATGCCGGCGCCGGTCTGGGGCATCGTTTTCTCAAACACCTGGAACGCTCCGGCATCTTGGTGCATCTGGTGGATATCTCCGGCCTGCCGGACAGCGACCCGTTCGGCGCCTTTGAGGCGGTGAACCGCGAATTGGCCCTGTTCAGTAACGAGTTGGGAGGTAAGGCCCAGATCGTGGCCCTGACCAAGATGGACCTGCCCACGGCACGGGAACAGCTGGAGCAGGCCGCGGCTTGGTTTAAAAAACGGGGGATCGCGGTCTATCCGATCTCATCGGCCACCGGCGAAGGGGTGGAAGCGTTGCTGGATGCTATTGCACAGCGGCTTTGGGGCCCGCCGCAGGAGGAGTGGTGATGCGCAGGGAGCTGGTGCCGCAGACCCGTCGGATTGTGGTCAAGGTGGGCAGCCGGGTGTTGACCGACGAACATGGCGATCTCGATTACCGTGTGGTGGGCCAGATCAGTGCCGATATTGCCGGGCTGGTGGCCAACGGTATCCAGGTGGTGCTGGTCTCTTCCGGCGCGGTGGCGGCCGGTCGCAGCGCCTTGGGGATGACCGAACGGCCCCGTACCATCCCCCAGAAACAGGCGGCCGCCGCTGTGGGCCAGACCTGCCTGATGCGGGCCTATGAAGAGGCCTTTGCGCCGTTCGGGCTGGCGGTGGGGCAGATTCTTTTGACCGCCGATGATCTGGGCAGCCGCCAGCGGTTTCTAAATGCCCGCGCTACCCTGGACGAACTCCTGGCCGCCGGTGCGGTGCCGGTGATCAACGAAAACGACACCGTGGCGGTGGATGAGATCAAGTTTGGCGACAACGACAACCTGTCGGCCCTGGTTACCAACGTGGCCGAGGCTGGGCTGTTGCTGATCCTTACCGATATCGAGGGTTTCTACAGCGCCGACCCGCGTGCCAACCCCGATGCCCGTCTGATCCCGGTGGTGCGGGGGATCACCCGTGAGGTGGAACGGGCCGCCGGCGGCAGCGGCTCAAGTGTGGGTACCGGCGGCATGGCCACCAAGGTGGCGGCTGCCAAAAAGGCCGGCAAACACGGGGTTCCGACGATTATGGTCTGTGGTAAGCGCCCTGGGGTCATTGCGGCCGCCATGGCCGGCGAGGAGGTCGGCACCCTTTTTCTGCCGGCCGCCGCCGGCATGAATCTCCGGAAACACTGGATCGCCTATACCCTGCGTCCCACCGGTCGTCTGCTGGTGGATGCCGGCGCCCGTACGGCGCTCGTGGAAAAGGGGACCAGCCTGTTGCCGTCCGGGGTGACTGCGGTGGAGGGACGCTTCGACCGGGGGGCCTGTCTGCGAATCTGCGGTCCCGATGGTCAGGAGATTGGCCGCGGTCTGGCTGATTACGGCAGCCGGGAGATCGCCCTGTTGGCGGGGCATAAAAGTGGTGATATCGAAGTGTTGCTTGGTTATCGCTACGGCGACGAGGTGATCCACCGGGATAACCTGGTGCTTACCTGATGCCGGCGCGTATGGCTGCTGTACAGACAGCCGCTGCTATACTGATACTGCAATAGGCGGTGTGATTATGACAGAGTATGTCATAGTGCGGTTCACGGAGCCTTGATGCTGAATCCGACCCCTGGAAAGGTATCCTTTGTCTGCAGCACGGTCTGCAGCACTTCTACCGTGCCCCGCAGGTTCTGACCTTTGGCCGTGTGGCGTACGGCAACCGTCAGGAGGCGTTCGCTGAGTGTGCCGCTGCCGATAGTGCTGATGCGGCAGGCGGCCAGTTGCTCGGTCTCAATCCAACAGCCGCCGGCGCCTGCATCAAGCAGTTTGAGCTGGGGGGGGAGGGTGATCCGCAGATCGACCTCGCGTGCCGGCCGCGAACCGACGTTCAAGATGGTTACCCGATAGCCCAGTTTGTCCCCGGCGGCGGCGATGGGCTGCTGCAGCTTGGCCACTGCGCGGAGTAGGGGCGCCTGTGCGGCTATCGGTACAATCCTGGTCTGTACCAGATCGGTAAAGGTTGCGGAAGCGGCCGTAACGCCAACGCTCTGTCGGGAACCGTCAACGAGATTGCCCGGTATGGTGTAGTGGAGTTCGCCCTTGAACCGTTCGCCGGGTTGCAGCAGTATCTTGGGGGGGAGGCCCTGTTGCGGGTGATCGGCAGCGGTTATCGTCCCATCCAGATCTTTGGGGAATATCCCGGTAACGGTAAACGGCTCTGCAGCGGGGCTTCGGTTTGTCAGCCCGAAGGGAACGGTAACCGCACTACCCGCATCTGCGGCGAGAGGGCCTGCAGGTAGTTCGATGGTACAACGGATCGCCGCGCGGGCCGCCTTGATGGCCGCCCGCCGTTCCCGCTCTCGGCGTTCTCCCTCTGCCTTTTCCCGTGCCAATCGCACCTGTTCGGCCTTTTCCCTGGCCAACCGTTCCCGTTCGGCCCGTTCGGTCGCCGCACGTTCGAGGGCAAGCCGTTCAGTACGCACCTGCTGTGCCGCCAGTTGCAGGTGCCGGTTCGGCATCAACCGTTCACCGGCCTTCTGCCGTTTACCCAAGGTCAGTAATTCGTCTTCAACCGACTGAGCCAGGGTGCTGCTGCCGAATTCGGTCAGGAACTGGTTGACGGCGCGGCCGGCCGCCTCGTTGTCTCCGGCCCGTTGTTCGGAGCGGGCCTGCATCAGCAGCGAGACATCCCGCAGGGGGGAATCGGGAAACTGCTGGTTCAGCTGGCCTAGCTTCTCGATGCTGAGCAGGTAATCCTTGTGTTGAAAGGCGGTAAACGCCTCCATAAAAAGGGATGAGTCGTCCAGTTCGGCCAGAGCGGGGCGGGCCACGGTGAGGGAGAGGAGAGTGCCGCACAAAAACAGCGCCAGCAATCGGGACATAGTTGCTACTCCACGAAACTCTTTAGTTTTTTGCTGCGGCTGGGATGCCGCAGTTTCCGCAGCGCCTTGGCCTCGATCTGGCGGATCCGCTCGCGGGTGACCTCAAAGTCCTGGCCGACCTCCTCCAGGGTATGGTCGCTCTTCTCGCCGATGCCGAACCGCATCCGCAGCACCTTTTCCTCGCGGGGGGTCAGGGTGGAGAGCACCCGGGAGGTCTGTTCCGAGAGATTGGCCTTGATCACCGCCTCCAGGGGTGAGACCACCCCTTTGTCCTCGATGAAGTCACCCAGGTGCGAATCCTCTTCCTCACCGATCGGGGTCTCCAGCGAGATCGGCTCCTTGGCGATTTTTAAGACCTTGCGCACCTTGTCCAGCGGCAGTTGCATCCGCTCGGCGATCTCTTCCGGAGCGGGCTCGCGGCCGTTTTCCTGCACCAGCTGACGGCTGGTGCGGATCAGTTTGTTGATGGTCTCGATCATATGGACCGGGATACGGATGGTGCGGGCCTGGTCGGCAATGGCGCGGGTGATGGCCTGCCGGATCCACCAGGTGGCGTAGGTCGAGAACTTGTAGCCGCGCTGGTACTCGAACTTGTCCACCGCCTTCATCAGGCCGATGTTCCCCTCCTGGATCAGGTCCAGGAACTGCAGGCCGCGGTTGGTGTACTTCTTGGCAATGGAAACTACCAGGCGTAAGTTTGCCTCGATCAGCTCCGATTTGGCGATGCGGGCCTTCTGTTCACCCTCACGGATGGCCCTGATCGCCTTGGAGAGCTCGCTTGATTTAAAGCCCGACTCCTGCTCTACTTTTATCAGCTTGCGGGCCCCGTTGCGCAGACGTTTTTCGACCTTTTGGAAGTCCTCTTCGTTGAGCTTGAGCGGCTTGAGGGCGGCGAGCCCCTTGGCCTCGTCCCTTCTGCATTTTTCCAGCAGCTCGTTCAACTTGTCCAGGGGGACAATCTGTTGGACCTCGGCCAGCTCATGTTTGACCCGAGTCACCTTGCTGGAAAGCTCCTTCAGGCGGTCGGCAACCCGGGTGATATGGCGGTCTTTGAGACGCAGAGAGAGCAAGAGCTCGGCCTGCAGATCCTTGGCCTCCTTGAACTGCCGTTCCAGTTCCTTCTTTTTGGTCGCCCCCTTGGCGGTCTCCAGGGCTGTTGTCAGTTCCCCTATCCGGATATCGCTGGCGGCTATGGACTCAATAGTTTCGAGCAGCCGTAGCTTCTGGAGATCCTCCTCCCCCTCCTCGACATCAACCTCGGCATCTTCCTCAATATCCTTGCTGATCTCCGATGGGGTGATCTGAAACTTGCGCAGTTTTTCCCCCAGGACCAGGACCTCCTTGATGGTGATCGGCGTGTTGAGGATGATGCCCGCCACCTCGCGGTCGCCGTCCTCAATCCGTTTGGCGATCTCCACCTCCCCTTCACGGGTCAGGAGGGAGACCGACCCCATCTCACGCAGGTACATCCTGACCGGGTCACTGGTGCGCCCGATGGAGCCGGGCTCGAATTCAACCTCTTCCGCCTCACCATCGCCCTCTTCTTCACCCTCTTCAAGGTCGATCTTGACCTTGGGGATCTTGACCTTCTGGGTCGTCTCAACGATCTCGATATCCATCTCGCCGAACATCCCCATCACATCGTCAATCTGATCGGTGGCGATGTCGGGCGGGAGTATGTCGTTTACCTCGTCAAAGGTGAGAAAACCTTTCTCCTTGCCGAGATCGATCAGCTGTTTGACTTCATCCATGTTTTTTTTCGCCATAGCTACCAACCTTTAGAGGATGTGAGCATCCGTTTACTGGAGTGTTGATTTCTGTTTTCGCAACTCATTGGCCCGCTCTAGCAGCTGACGGTAGTCGGGGTGGTCGCTCGTCAGGGTGGCCAGGCGGCTGGCCAGCTGCTTTAACTCTTTGATACCGGACTGCTGCAGACGGTGCTGGCAATCGGCAAAGGCCGGTCGCCAATCTTCCATGCCGGCAAGATGTTGATCCGCCAGCTGTACCCGCACTCCCAACTCCTTGTGGAGCGGGTCTTCCAGCTGCGCAAAGGCCCGTTGCCAGAGTGTATCCTGGTCTTGGTCAC
>JAJYCS010000085.1 GCA_021778115.1 Deltaproteobacteria bacterium | reverse complement strand
TTCGAGATGCTCGCGCAACGGTTGCGTGAGCTGGCCTTCTTAAATGCAGGCGTCAGGATCACCATTACCGATGCCCGTACCGAGGCAAAGTCACACGAGTTTTACTATGAAGGCGGGATCAACTCCTTTGTCGAGTACTTAAACCGGGCCAAGACCCCGCTGCATGCCAAGCCGATCTACGTCAAGGGGGAGCGAAACGGCGTGGAGATCGAGATCTCCATGCAGTACAACGACTCCTACGACGAAAAAATCTTCTCCTTTGCCAACAATATCAACACCCACGAAGGCGGTACCCACCTGGTGGGCTTCAAGGCGGCGCTCACCCGCACCATGAACGGCTATGCCGCCGCCAACGACCTGCTGAAAAAGGAGAAGGTGGCCATCTCCGGCGACGACCTGCGGGAAGGACTGACCGCCGTGATCTCGGTCAAGATCCCCCAACCGCAGTTCGAGGGGCAGACCAAGACCAAGCTGGGCAACTCCGAGGTCAAGGGGTATGTGGAATCGCTCTTAAACGAGAAACTGGCGGTCTATCTGGAGGAAAATCCCAAGATCGCCAAGGACGTGCTCAACAAGTCGATCGAGGCGGCCCGGGCCCGGGAGGCGGCCCGCAAGGCGCGCGAGACCGTGCGCCGCAAGGGGGCCATGGACCTGGGCGGTCTGCCGGGCAAACTGGCCGACTGCCAGGAGAAGGACCCGGCCCAGTGCGAACTGTACCTGGTGGAGGGTGACTCGGCCGGAGGCAGCGCCAAGCAGGGGCGTGACCGCAAGTTTCAGGCGATACTGCCGCTCAAGGGCAAGATATTGAACGTCGAGAAGGCCCGTTTCGACAAGATGATCTCCTCCCAGGAGATCCGTACCCTGATCACCGCCATGGGAACCGGCATCGGCAAGGAAGACTTCGATATCGCCAAGCTGCGCTACGGCCGGATCATCGTCATGACCGACGCCGACGTGGACGGCTCCCACATCCTGACCCTGCTGCTCACCTTCTTCTACCGCAACATGCGGGAGCTGATCGAGCGCGGCCACCTCTACATCGCCCAGCCGCCGCTCTACAAGGTAAAACGGGGCAAAAAAGAGCTCTACCTGCGCAACGAGGCCGCCTTGCAGCAGTTCCTGCTGGAGGAGGGGGCCGAGGAGCTGACCCTCAAACTGGAAAAGGGCGAACGGGTCTACAAAGGCGCGCAGATCATCCCCGTGATCAGGCAGTTCATCGAACATCGTGCCATCCTGGACAAGGTGGTCAAAAAGGGGATCGTCGCCGAACTACTGTCGCTTATGCTCAAGGCCGGTGTGCCGGCCAACCTGGAGGAGCTGAGCCAGCTCGACCCCTACCTGGATCGGATGAAGCAGCTCTACGGCGATGCCGACTACCAGCAGGACGAAGAGCGGATCAGCTTCCGGCTGAGTAACGTGCGCCATCAGATCGACAGCCAGACCATGGAGCTGTTGACGACCCACGAGTTTGAGCTGCTGGTGGAGAATTACCGCAAGGTCTGCGAGACCATGGCCGGCGGCAAGGCCTTACTGGAGCAGGACGGCAAGCAGTTGCTGGCCACCGACAGCCACGAGGAGCTGTTGGCCTGGTTTCTGGAGTACGCCAAGAAAGGACTCAACATCCAGCGCTACAAGGGTCTTGGTGAGATGAACCCGGAACAGCTCTGGGAGACCACCATGAATCCCCAGAACCGCACCCTGCTGCAGGTCAAGATTGAGGACCTGGTGGATGCGGACGAGATCTTCACCATCCTGATGGGGGACCAGGTGGAGCCGCGCCGCGATTTTATCGAACAGAACGCACTGAATGTCGTCAACCTCGACATCTAAGGACAGACAGCTCATGCAGGAACAAGCAACCCAGAAGATAGCGGTCAACATCGAAGATGAAATGAAACGGTCCTACATGGACTACGCCATGTCGGTCATCATCGGCCGGGCCCTGCCCGATGTGCGTGACGGCCTCAAGCCGGTGCACCGGCGCTGCCTGTACGCCATGCACGATATGGGCAACGACTACAACAAGCCGTACAAGAAATCGGCCCGGGTGGTCGGTGATGTCATCGGTAAGTATCACCCCCACGGCGACACCGCCGTGTATGACACCATCGTGCGGATGGCCCAGGACTTCTCGCTGCGCTACCTGCTGGTGGACGGCCAGGGCAACTTCGGTTCGGTGGACGGTGACAGCCCGGCCGCCATGCGGTATACCGAGATCCGGATGAAGCAGCTCACCCATGAGCTGTTGGCCGATCTGGAAAAGGAGACCGTCCCGTTTACCCCCAACTACGACGAGTCGCTCTCCGAGCCGGCGGTGCTGCCATCCAAGTTCCCCAACCTGCTGGTGAACGGGTCGGCCGGTATCGCGGTGGGGATGGCCACCAACATCCCGCCCCACAACCTGGGCGAGGTGATCGAGGCCATTATCGCCCTGATCCAGAACCCGGCCCTCTCCTTTGAGGAATTGCTGTCACTGGTGCCGGGCCCTGACTTCCCCACCGGCGGCACCATCTACGGCCGCCAGGGGATCCTGGATGCCTACGCCACCGGCCATGGGGTGATCCAGATCCGGGCCAGGGCCCATCTGGAGACCAGCAAGAAACAGGACCGCCAGTCCATCGTGGTGACCGAGATCCCGTACCAGGTCAACAAGGCCCGCCTGATCACCAGCATCGCCGAGTTGGTGAAGGAGAAGAAGGTGGAGGGGATCAGCGATCTGCGGGATGAATCGGACCGCGACGGCATGCGGATCGTGATCGACCTGAAAAAGGACGAGAACGCCGAGGTGCTCTTAAACCAGCTCTACAAGCATACCCAGATGCAGACCTCCTTCGGCATCAACATGCTGGCCATCGTCCACAACCGTCCCAAGGTGCTGCCGCTGATGGAGATGATGCACTGTTTCATCGAACACCGCCGCGAGGTGGTTACCAAGCGGACTCTGTTCGAGCTAAAGAAGGCCGAGGCACGAGCCCATATCTTGGAAGGTCTGAAGATAGCCCTGGACTGGCTGGATGCGGTGATCGAACTGATCCGGGGGTCCAAAACGCCGCCTGAGGCCAAGCAGGGATTGATGGATGGCGCCTTTGCCGACCCGCTCTATCTCAAGCGCCTCGATCTCCCGGCGCCGGCCGGCTACGAGGGCGGCGTCAAGCTGTCGGATCTCCAGGCCCAGGCCATCCTCGATATGCGATTGCAACGCCTGACCGGCCTTGAGCGGGACAAGATCCTGCAGGAGTATGAGGAGATCCTTAAGCTGATCGCCCGGTTGAAAGAGATCCTCGGGTCGGATGCGGAGATCATGCAGATCATCGTCGGCGAGCTGACCGAGATCAAGGAGCGGTTCGGCGACAAGCGCCGCAGCGAGATCATCGACCGCACCGCCGAGATCTCCCTGGAGGACACCATTGAGGATGCCGAGATGGTGGTCACGGTCTCCCACTCCGGCTACATCAAGCGCAGCGCCGTGGACCTGTACCGCGCCCAGCGCCGGGGCGGCAAGGGCAAGACCGGCATGAAGACCAAGGATGAGGATTTCGTAGAGCAGCTCTTTATCGCCTCGACGAAGGACTACCTGCTGTTCTTCACCGACATGGGCCGGGTCTACCGGATCAAGGTCTATGAGATCCCCGAGGGGAGCCGCACCACCAAAGGCAAGGCGGTGGTCAATCTGGTCAATGTCCAGGACGGCGAGAAGGTCACCACCATCCTGCCGGTGAAGGACCTGGACCGCGAGGACCTGTTCCTGGTCATGGCCACCCAGAATGGGGTGGTCAAGAAGACCCCGCTGGTTGAATATCTGAATATCCGCACCACCGGTATCAACGCCGTCAACCTGGACGATGGGGACAAACTGATCGCCGTGGCCCTGACCGATGGTGGAAAGGATATCTTTCTGGCCTCCCGCGGCGGCAAGGCGATCCGCTTCAGCGAAGAGGATGCCCGGCCGATGGGGCGGGTGACCCGGGGTGTTCGCGGCATGAACATCGATAGCGACGACGTGGTGATCGGCATGGAGGTGGTGGACCCCACCGCCACCGGCTCCACCATCTTCACCGTCACCGAGAACGGCTACGGTAAGCGGACCGACCTGGATGAATACCGCGGTCAGAGCCGCGGCGGCAAGGGGCTGATCACCATCAAGACCAACGACCGCAACGGCATGGTGGTTGACGTGATGCAGGTGGCCGACGACAACGAACTGATGGTCATCACCGACCAGGGCAAGATCCTGCGGGTGCCGGTTTCCGGCTTCTCGGTGATCGGCCGTAACACGCAAGGGGTGCGGTTGATGGTCACCGAGGAGCAGGAGAAGATCGTGGCGGTGGCAAAACTGGCGGAACAGGATGACGACGAAGGTGACGAGGGGCAGGATTAGCGGACGGATCAGGCATGCCCAGGATTGTCAATTTTGATAGCTCCCATCGGGAGCGACGCCGCATCGTACGGCTGCTGGACTTCCTCAAGCGGGACAGCCTGACCCGCGACCAGCTGGAGCGGATCGGCCGTCGCCTGCAGAAGTCGGGTCGACGCGCCCTGCCGCCGCTGGTGCGGCGGTTGTGGCGTGAGCAGGATAGAGAAAAGCTGTATCGGTACACCTGCATGTTGGACTTCTTCGACGCCATTACCTGGCTTGACCAGTTGGTGGCGTTGACCCTCAAGCGTCGCGACCTGGGTGAGGAGGACCGGATCCCCCTGCTGGAGATCCTGCAGGATTACGGCGTAGACGTCTCCGCCCCCCCCTTTACCCGACCTGAGCTGACGCCCGGCTCCATAACCGGCTTTCTCGATACCTGCCTCCAGGAAGGCCCATGGGGGTTGGTGCGCTTTATGGACCGCTTTCTTGATGCCGATGAGGCCCTGCGCAGCCAGCTGATACGTCGCCTGGGGGGACGTGCCGATCGTGGGGCTGAGGCCGCTGCGATCCTGCGGATGCTGGCCTACTTCGAGTATGCCGAGGTGTCACGGTTGGCTGTGGAGACCCTGGGCGGTCTACGCCATGGCTGTGCCCTTGAGGTGCTGCAGCAACTGAAGTTCCTGGTGGTTGCGGGACTTGAGGAACGGATCGAGCGCAGTATACGGCGCCTCGGCTTTCTGGGTATCCGCCAGGCTGAACCGATGCCCCCCACCCTTACAGCCGGCGTTGCGCTCATTACCACCCAGTCATCACCGGTGGATTGTTATGGCGTTCGGACCATCTGGTTTTCCTGGCGACTCAGGGATGGCAGTCTGGCCGCCCTGGTTATGCAGCTTGGTGATGCCGAGGGGGTGCTGCACGGGGTTCAGACCCGCTTTCAGACCCTGCACGAGCATGATGAGTATCTGGATGAGATCAATGCCGACGAGGGGATGTTTCCGGTCAGCGTCTCCTATCTGCTCAGCCTGTTGAAGGATGCCACCCTGCAGAGCATTGAACAGAACTTTTATCTTCCCCCCGACCTGTACGCCGGCCGTTATTTACTGGGTTCCGTTGACGCAAGCCCCGCACAGTACCTGCCCAGTTTTCCGGCGGCACTGCTGGATGGACTAGTGGAGCGGCTTCCCTCCCATCTCGCCGCAAGTGAGACCCTGCTGGAAGAGCCGTTTTTTGAGGGGTGGATCTATTCCGATCCCCTGGTCTACGATCTTGCGGAGTCGTCTGCACCGGTACCGCTGCTGAGCCGGGCAGCCGATGAGCAGGAGCCGTTTGTCGAACGTTTCTGTACCGAACTGCTGGAACCTCATAAACTAGGGTTGCTGCGGAGGTTGCTGCTCACCGCCGATCTGATGCAGCAGTGCGGGACCGAATCGAAGCCGGTGCAACGGGTGCTTGCGGTGGCTTTAAGTCTGGTGGGGGCCCCGATCCCTTTGTCGCGACATCCCTTTATCCGGCGTCTGGCATTGGATAGCATAGAGATGGCCCGTCAGGCCCTTGAGGAAGGGTTTGACCCGCGCAGGCAACAGCTGGACGATGACGAGGAGTGGCAATGAAGGTTGCGGTGATCGGCGCCGGAAGCTGGGGGACGGCCCTGGCGCAGCTGTTGGCGGGAAACGGCCATGACGTCTGCCTGTGGGCCTATGAACCGGAACTGGTGGCCGGTATGCAGGCTACCAGGGTCAATCATCTGTTTCTGCCGGGGGTCGAACTGCACCCCGCCATGACCTTCAGCAACGATCTGGCGGCTGCTGTTGCGGGACGCGAGCTGGTCTTGCTGGTTACTCCTACCCAGGTGCTGCGCGGGGTTTTGCAGCAGCTGGCCGGCGCCCTGGCAGACAGCGCCCTGCTGGTGAACGCCTCCAAGGGGATTGAGCTCGGGACCCTCTGCACCGTCTCGCAGATTGTGGCCCAGATATTGGGGGAGCACGCCCTCAACCGGTATGTTGCCCTCTCGGGTCCGACCTTTGCCAAGGAGGTGGCTGCCGGACTGCCATCACTGATCGTGGCCGGTTCAAGTAATCAATCAGCGGCACACCAGGTGCAGGCGGTATTCAGCAACCCGGTGTTCCGGGTCTACTCCAGTGACGACCCGGTGGGGGTGGAACTGGGGGGCGCGGTCAAGAATGTGATCGCCATTGCCGCAGGTATCGCCGATGGGCTGGGGTTTGGCCATAACACCCGCGCCGCCCTGATCACCCGCGGTCTGGCCGAGATGCGGCGGTTGGGCCGTGCCCTGGGGGCACAGGATGCCACCTTTGCCGGTCTGGCCGGCATGGGCGATCTGGTGCTGACCTGCACCGGTGACCTCTCTCGCAACCGCACCGTGGGAATGAAGCTGGGCCAGGGGCAGAGGTTGGCCGATATCCTGGCCGAGATGCGGATGGTGGCGGAAGGGGTCAAGAGCGCGGAGTCGGTCCATGCCCTGGCCGACCGATTGCGCGTGGAGATGCCGATAACCGCAGAAGTCTACAGAATTCTGCATTGCGACAAACCGGCGCGACAGGCGGTGCTGGAGCTTATGTCGCGGGATCTCAAATCGGAACATCTCTGAGGGGTCCGGGTGACGAAGCGCTCGACCGTCCTGCAGGCAGCGCGCACGACGAGTTTGGGCTCAATGCCGTGATCCTGCAGCAGATCGGATATGGTCCAGCAGGCTGCGGCCCCCACAATGACACCGCCTAACAGTACAATCGCCTCCATGGTGGCTACCTCCAGTTGGTATGCATCCGAACGTAACATACCAACCTGACAGGAAATGTCAGATTGTGCCAGGCAGGGGCCAAAAACTTTTTTTTGCTTGATTTCCTGAACAAGGGGTGGTAGATAAATCCCTCCGTGCCCAGGTGGTGGAATTGGTAGACACGCAAGATTCAGGTTCTTGTGCTCGCAAGGGTGTGCTGGTTCGAGTCCAGTC
>JAJYCS010000084.1 GCA_021778115.1 Deltaproteobacteria bacterium | reverse complement strand
GAAAAGCGGATCATTGTGGCCGAGGATATCTTCCCGTCCGATATGGCCATGCTGGACCACGACAAGGTGCAGGGGATCGTCACCGAAAAGGGGAACATCTACTCCCACGCCGCCATTATGGCCAAGTCCCTTGGCATTCCCTCGGTGGTGGGGGTGCAGGGGCTCTTGCAGGCCGCCGATGTGAAGGACCGGATGATCGTGGATGGGACGTCGGGCAACATCTATCTGAATCCGGATGAGCCGGTCACTGCCGAATACCGGCGTCTGGAGCAGGACTACACCAGCCGTCTGAAGGAACTGGAACCGCTGCGGGATCTGCCGGCGGTGACGACCGACGGTGTGCGGGTTACCCTGCGGGCAAATATTGGGCTTATCTCGGACATCCGGATGGCGGTGGCCAACGGCGCCGAGGGGGTGGGGCTGTACCGCACCGAGTTCCCCTACATGACCCGGACCAGCTTCCCCAACCGGCATGACCAGGCAGCCCTGTACCGCAAGATACTCGAGGGGTTCCCGGACCATCCGGTCAATATCCGTACCCTGGATATCGGCGGTGACAAAGGGTTGCCGTATTTCACCTACCCGGAGGAGGACAACCCGTTTCTGGGGTGGCGTTCGATCCGCGTTTCACTGGAGGAACAGGCGATCTTTAAGGAACAGCTGGCCGGTATCCTCCTTGCCGCCGCTGCCGGGCATCCCACCATCATGTTCCCGCTCATATCCTGTCTTGACGAGATACGGATCATCCGGCAGCTCCTCGCCGAGGTGGTTGCCCAGCTGCGGGCCGAAGGGTGCGAGGTCTGCGGCGAGCTGCCGCTGGGGATCATGGTTGAGGTGCCGGCGGCGGTGCAGATCATCCACCTGCTGGCCCGAGAGGTCGATTATCTGAGCATCGGCACCAACGACCTGATCCAGTACATCCTGGCAGCGGACCGGAACAACCCCAAGGTGAAGCAGTATTACGAGCCGTATCATCCGGCGGTGCTGCACGCCATCAAACGGGTGGCCGACGTGGGTCGGGAGATGGGGAAACGGGTCTCCATCTGCGGTGAGATGGCGGCCGACCCGCTGAATGCGCTCTTGCTGGTGGGGATGGGGATCCGGGAGTTCAGCCTGTCCGCCCCCAGCATCCCGGTGGTGAAACAGGCCCTGCGCAGCCATTCGGCGCGGCAGTGCCAGGCCCTGGCCCGCACGGTGCTGGCCTGCGATTCAGCACTGGAGATCAAACGGTATCTGGCGAAGAGACGCCGCGGGCTGTTCCCGGAGGCTCAGGCGTAGCGCCACTTGAAGGTCACCACCTTGCATTCAGGCAGCGATTTGCGCAGGGAGGTCAACCCCTCCTCGGTCACCCTGGTGCCGCTGAAGGTGAGCCATTTAAGCCCCCTAAGCGGCAGCAGGTTCGCCAGGCCGGCATCGGTGATCTCGGTGTGGTAGAGGTAGAGCCGCCGCAGGCCGGTGAGACAGGCCAGGTGTCTGAGGCCGTCGTCGCTGACCGTGGTGTTGGACAGGTAGAGTTCCTGCAGGCCGGAAAGACGGCAGAGCCGTTCCAGGGCGTTGTCACCGATCTCGTAGAGAAACAGGGCCTGCAGGTCGTTCTTCTTCAGGGTCTTCAGGAATGCCATGCCGGCGCCGCCGTCCCCCCGCACGTCAAGCCGTAGCGCCTTGTCCAGGCCGATCTCCCGGGCGCCTCTGGCCGCCCCCAGTTTTTGCCAGTCCCGATAATCCACCGATCCGGCGGGTCGCAGGTAGAGGGTGCCGTAACTCTGGTCCGCGGGAAAACGGACGATACGGGTCTCCAGGGCAGGTGTGGGCCGTTCCTCCGGCGGTTCCGGCTCACCGTGCAGCATGGCCAGCCGTTTGCGGGCCTTGGCCAGGTCCAGGTCCACGGTGGCCGCCATCTCGGCCAGGAGATCGATCCCCTCCGCCAGGGCGTCATCAACCCGTTGTTTGAAACGGTAGATGTCGGAGGCAAGGAGTTCGGCAAGCCGATCCCGCAGTTCATGGATGGTCTGGCGGACATGGGCCAGACGGCGGATCAGGCGGATCAACTCGGCGCCGATATCGAGCCCGGCGGCTGATTCGGGCCCCAGCTGCCACTCCCGCAGCAGACGCTGCAGGGATATCCGGTCCCCTTCCTGGTAGGCCTGGTTGGCAACCGCCATCAGTTCCTGACGCCGGCACCGCTCGTTGTCGTCCAGGGCCAGGTCGGGGTGGATGGTCTTGGCCACCTCGCGGTAGAGCGCTTTCAGACTCTTCTCCTCCACCATCGGCGTGGTATCGGGATCGTCGTCAAGCAGGCTGGTGGCGCTGCCGATGGGGCGAGCGGCCGAGCCGTTGTCCGCGGTGTGGTAGTACTTGTGGTGCTCCTCGCCGGCAGTGTCCCCCAACAGTCCGCTTATCTGCCACTCCAACTGTTCCAGCTCGGTGATCCGGGCCCCCAGCATCTGCTCGTAGGTCCGTTCGAAGAGCCTGATTTCGGCCTTCACGGCGGCAAGGTCCCGCTCGGCGCGGGCCTGGTCTTCAAGCAGTCCGGCCAGCTCCTGGCGTTTTTTTGCAAGTTCTATTTCTTCAGGGGATTTCATGACCGGCAGGGCTCCCGTCTGATCGGTACGATAGGGATTGAAGGGCGGTTTCGCACGGGGCGTTCACTCCATGCGCCGCATTGCCGGCGTGAACAGCTCCCGGGCCAGCCGCAGGGTGATCCGGCGCTGCTGTTCCAAGGCGGCCCGGTAGAGGGTGTCGCAGGCCGCCGCCAGGGCCCCCACATCGCGGGGGAGGACGGTTACGAGCCAGGCCGCCACCTCATCCGGCAGCACGACCTGGCGGTCGGCGGCCAGTTTGGCGATCAGCATCCGGCGGGAGCTGTCGTCCTCCAGATCGAGACGGGCCACCAGCCCCCAGAGGAGCCGCGAGGTCAGATGGTCGTCAAGGTTGACGAGTTCACGGGGAGGGGCTGTGGCGGCAAGGCCCACCGGCATCCCGGCGGTGTGAAAGCGGTTGAACGCCTCCCAGACCGCCTGACGCATGGCCGTGGTGTCGGGGAGCTCCTGGAGATCATCCAGCAGTAGGGCCGGTAAACCGTCCAGCCGGTCGAGCAGCAGGTGTGGTCCTGTGTCGGCCGGCATGCGGCATGAGAGCACCTGGCAGCCGTCGCCTATGGCCTGGCTGATGGCCTGCAGCAGGTGGCTCTTGCCGCAGCCCGGCGGTCCGTAGAGGTAGAGCAGGCGGTCGCTTTCCCCGGGATCGGCAAGCCGGCGGGCAAAGGCCAGGGCGGTTGCGTTGCCGTTGCAGCTGATGAAATGGGCAAAGTCGGTGTGCGGGGTGACCGGCAGGTCGAGGGCCTGTTGCATCTCAGAAAAGGTTCCCCTGGGGGGATTGCGGCACAACCCGGTCGAAGTGTCGGTAGGCTGCCGGGGTGGCGGTCCGCCCCCGGGGGGTGCGGTTCAGGAAGCCGTTCTGGATCAGGAACGGTTCGTAGAGATCCTCGATGGTATCGCTCTCCTCGCCGATGGCCGCGCCGATGGTGTCCAGCCCCACCGGGCCGCCGCCGAATTTGTCGATGATGGTCAAGAGGATCATACGGTCCATCTGGTCGAACCCCATCTCGTCGATCTCCAGCAGCTGCAGGGTCTCCTGCACCACCTGGCGTGTGATGGCGTTGGCGCCCCGCACCTGGGCCACGTCCCGCACCCGGCGCAGGAGGCGGTTGGCGATACGGGGGGTGCCGCGGCTGCGGCGGGCCAGTTCAAGGGCCCCCTCCTGCTCGATGGTCATGCCGAGGATCCGGGCCGAACGGGTCACGATCACCGCCAGTTCATCATGGGTATAGAACTCGAGCCGTGATATGACGCCGAAACGGTCCCGCAGGGGGGATGAGAGGAGGCCGGCGCGGGTGGTGGCCCCCACCAGGGTGAAGCGAGGGAGGTCCAGCTTGATGGAACGGGCCGAGGGGCCCTGACCGATGATAATATCCAGCTGGAAGTCCTCCATGGCCGGATAGAGGATCTCCTCCACCACGTGGGAGAGGCGGTGGATCTCGTCGATGAACAGGACGTCGTGCGGTTCCAGGTTGGTCAGGATGGCGGCAAGATCGCCGGGGCGCTCGATCACCGGGCCGGAGGTGGATTTGATGTTGACCCCCATCTCGCAGGCCACGATGTTTGCCAGGGTGGTCTTTCCCAGGCCGGGGGGGCCGTAGAGCAGGACGTGGTCCAGGGCCTCGCTGCGGCCACGGGCCGCGTTGATGAAGAGCCGCAGGTTGGTGCGGATCTTCTCCTGACCGATGTAGTCATCCAGGGCGCGGGGGCGCAGGGTGGCGTCGAACTGGCAATCGTCGTCGGTTTTCTCGGGGGCGATGGTCCGTTGCATGGGAGGGACTATGCCCCATTTTTTACGGCTTGTGAATAGTCAAAAGGGTCTACGCCGCTCTTCCTGCCTCTCGCCTGGCATGACGGGTGGCGCCATGCCGTTTTTCACGATTGTCAAACCGGTGGCGATCATGCTACTTACGTGACCGCCCCGCACGGTTTACGCGGGGCCTTTTTATCGAACGGAGCAACGCCATGACAACCCGTGAACTGACTATCGGTCCGGTCAAGCTGGGAGGGGGCCGCCCCCTTGCGCTCATCGCCGGCCCCTGTGTGATTGAAAGCGAGGCGGCGACCCTGCGCCACGCCGAACGGCTGATGACCATCTGCAACGGTCTGGGGATGGGGCTGATCTTCAAGTCCTCCTACGACAAGGCCAATCGTACCGCAGCCCACGCCTTTCGCGGTCCCGGTCTTGAGGAGGGGCTGCGGATACTGGCCATGGTAAAAGACCGTCTCGGTCTGCCGGTGCTCTCCGACATCCATTCCATCGAACAGGTGGAACCGGCGGCCCAGGTCCTGGATGTCCTGCAGATCCCGGCCTTTCTCTGTCGCCAGACCGATCTGCTGGTGGCTGCGGCCCAGAGCGGTCGGGTG
Source organism: Deltaproteobacteria bacterium (assembly GCA_021778115.1). Lineage (GTDB taxonomy): Bacteria > Desulfobacterota > Desulfuromonadia > Geobacterales > Pseudopelobacteraceae > Trichlorobacter. The sequence goes on along the minus strand of JAJYCS010000084.1, from coordinate 2,415 downwards.
GTGAACGTGAAGAAAGGGCAGTTTCTGGCCCCCTGGGATATGAAGAACGTGGCGGGCAAGCTTGCCGCCGCCGGCACTGAGGATATCATCCTGACCGAACGGGGCGCCTCCTTCGGCTACAATAACCTGGTGGTGGATATCCGTTCCTTCCCGGTGATGCGGGCCATCGGCTACCCGGTGGTGTTTGACGCCACCCACAGCGTGCAGCTTCCCGGCGGTCAGGGGACCTCCTCCGGCGGTCAGCGCGAGTTTGTGGAGTTTCTTGCACGGGCGGCGGTGGCGGCCGGGATTGACGGTATCTTCATGGAGGTCCACGAAGATCCGGACAAGGCGCTCTGCGACGGTCCCAATTCGATCCCCCTGGCGGAACTGCCGGCCCTGCTGAAGAGACTGCAGGCCCTGGATGCGGTGGTGCGATGACCATACTGGCTGAGGCGCGGCGGGTGATAGAGGCCGAGGCCCAGGCGGTGGCCGCCCTGGCGGACCGTCTGGACAGCTCGTTCCAACAGGCGGTGGAGCTGATCCTGGCCGGTACCGGCCGGGTGGTGGTGACCGGCATGGGGAAATCGGGGCTGGTGGGACAGAAGATCGCCTCCACCATGGCCTCGACCGGTACGCCGGCCTTTTTTCTCCACCCTGCCGAGGGGATACACGGCGACCTGGGGATGATCATGACCGGTGACCTGGTGATCGCCATCTCCAACAGCGGCGAGACCGAGGAGCTGCTCCGGATCCTGCCGGTCATTAAACGGTTGGGGGCGCGTCTCATCGCCATGAGCGGCAATCGTGAATCCACCCTGGCCCGCACCGCCGATCTCTTCCTCGACGTCTCGGTGGCGGAGGAGGCATGCCCGCTGGGGTTGGCCCCCACCTCCTCCACCACCGCCACCCTGGCCATGGGGGATGCCCTGGCGGTGGCGCTCCTGGTGGAACGGGGGTTCAAGGCCGAGGACTTCGCCATCTTCCACCCCGGCGGTTCCCTGGGGAAGAAGCTGCTGTTGCGGGTGGAGGACCTGATGCATCGGGACAGCGCCATGCCCCTGGTCGCGGAGTCGACCCTGATGAAGGAGGCGCTGTTCGAGATCACCGCCAAGGGGCTGGGGATCACCGGTGTCGTCGACAGCGACGGCCGTCTGGTGGGGGTTATTACCGACGGCGATCTGCGCCGTGCCCTGGAACGGGGGGAGGATATCCTCCAGACCACCGCGGGCCATCTTATGAAACGTGGGGCGAAGCGTATCCTCCGCCGGGAACTGGCGGCTGCGGCGCTGCAGCTGATGGAGCGGTTCTCCATCACCTCGCTGTTCGTCTTTGAAGGACCGCAGGAAGAGCGTCCCTGCGGTGTGCTGCACCTGCATGATATCTTGAAGGCGGGTATCGCCTGATGGGTTCGGTGGTGGGCGTGCCTATGGATCAACGGCTGCGGCGGGTCGAGCTGCTGCTCCTGGATGTGGACGGGGTGATGACCGACGGCCGGATCATCTGGGACGCCCATGGTGTGGAGACCAAGGCGTTCAACGTCAAGGACGGCCACGGCATCAAGCTGCTGCAGCGGGCCGGCGTCCAGGTGGGGATCATCACCGGCCGCATCTCGCCGGTGGTGGATCTGCGGGCCCGGGAACTGGGGATCGAGATCCTCTATCAGGGGGCCCTGAAAAAGCTGGACAGCTATCTGGAGATCAAGCGGCGCACCGGCCTGGAGGACCAGCAGATCGCCTATATGGGTGATGACGTGATCGATGTCCCGGTGATGCGGCGGGTCGGTTTCTCGGCAGCGCCGGCCGATGCCGTGCCGGAGGTCGCCGCCCTGGCCGACTATGTCGCCCGCTGCAGGGGGGGGATGGGGGCGGTCCGGGAGCTGTGCGACCTGCTCCTGAAGGGACGGGGGGTCTGGCAGGAGCTGGTGGCCGACCGTTACGAACTGTAGTCATTCAAGCTCTATGCCAACTGCCGTCTGCGGTCAGGTATACGCTGGACAGGGTGGCTGGCCGATGGTATAGTCGGTCCATGCAGATGCCGAGCTCAAGGCGAATCAGGCAGATACTGGCGGTGGCCATTTTAGTGCCATCGGTGGCCCTGGTGGCGGTCGTGGCGCTCAGACAGCTGCACACCACCCCGCCTGAACAGGTCTCGCGGCCTGCCTCACCCGCTGTCGACATGGCGATGACCCGCCTGCATTTTTCCGAGATGCAGAATGATGCCACACGCTGGGAGCTGACGGCCCAGCAGGCCGATTACGCCAAGGCCCCCGGTGCGGTGCAGCTGTCGGGGGTGCGGCTTGAGACCTTTGAGGGGAAGAGCGGCGGGGTGGTGGTGACCGCCCGGACCGGCGCCTATCAGGAGGAAAAACGCCTGGTGCAGTTACGCGGCGAGGTCCATGCCGTCACCCGCCGGGGGATGGTGTTCGATACGGAT
>JAJYCS010000021.1 GCA_021778115.1 Deltaproteobacteria bacterium | reverse complement strand
CCGCCGACGCCACCCTGATCCAACAGGTGCTCTTCAACCTGGTGACCAACGCCCGGGATGCCATGCCTGACGGCGGGGTCATCACTATCGGCACGGAGATGGTCGAGCAGGCCTCCATCCCTGACGGCCTCAGTGCGGCAGACGGCCCCTATGCGGTCCTCTGGGTGCGGGACACCGGCCAGGGGATCACTGACGAGATACGCCACCGGATCTTCGAGCCGTTCTTCACCACCAAGGAGGTGGGGAGGGGGACCGGCCTGGGGCTTTCGATGATCTACGGCACCATCAGACAGCATAACGGCTTTGTCCGGATCGAATCGGAACCGGCACAGGGTTCACTGGTCAGCATCTACCTGCCCAGCCGGCCGAACGGCCCGGTTCCGACTGCAGCAACCGTGAAGGAGACGCAGGATGGCACGCATTCTGGTAATTGATGACGATACGCAGGTCAGGATGGTGCTTGAGGGGTTTCTCCGCCATGACGGCCATCAGGTGGCGAGCGCCACCAACGGCAAGGAGGCCCGCAAGATCCTGCAAGGAGAACCGTTCGACCTGGTGCTGACCGACATCGTCATGCCGGAGCAGGACGGTTTTGAGGTGATCATCCACCTGGTCTCACAGCCGCTGCGCCCCAGGATCATCGCCATATCGGGCGGATCGCCGGCCCTCTCCCAGCAGGTGTTGCTGGCCATGGCCTCACGGATGCCGATTGAACGGGTCCTCTCAAAGCCGATCAGTTACGAACAGCTCTCCCAGGTAGTGGCCGAGGTCCTGGCCGCCCCACCCAAAAAATTGCCGGGCACGGTTCGCTGACCCCGATGGAGACGATCCTTATTGTGGATGATGAGGCGTTTATCCGGGAAAACGTCCAGCGGATTCTCCAGGAGGACGGCTATCGGGTGCTGGAGGCCGCCGATGGCCGTCAGGCCCTGGATATCCTGGCCGCTGAAGAGGTGGACCTGACCCTGCTTGACCTGAACCTGGGGCCGGAGCAGGGGCTGACCCTGCTGAGCGCCATGAAGGAGCTGAACCCCGAGCTCCTGGTGATCATCATCACCGGCTACGGTTCCGTGGAATCGGCGGTGGAGGCGCTGCAGCGGGGGGCCTACCACTACATGAAAAAGCCGTTCAAGGCCGATGCCCTGCGGGTGATCGTCAAACTTGCCCTGCAGACCCAGGAGCTCCGTCGCGAGGTCCGCAGCCTGCGGCGCAGCAGCGAGCTGGGGGAACAGACCCGGCTTTTGGGTTCCAGCCCCCCCTTTCTCAAGGTCCTGGACCTGGTCCGGGAGGTCTCCCGCATCCCCTCCGCCACGGTGCTGATTACCGGCGAGTCCGGTACCGGCAAGGAGCTGGTGGCCAGGGCGATCCACACCCTCTCGGACCGTCGCGACCATCCCTTTGTGGCGATCAACTGCGCCTCAATCCCGGCGGAACTGATAGAGAGCGAGCTGTTCGGCCATGAACGGGGGGCCTTCACCGGCGCCGCCATCCGGAAAAACGGCCTCTTCGAAGAGGCCAGCGGCGGCACCATCTTCCTGGATGAGATCGGCGACATGCAGGCCACCCTGCAGGCCAAGCTGCTGCGGGTTCTGGAGGAACGGTCGGTGCGACGGGTCGGAGGGAACCGGGATCTGCCGGTGGATATCCGGGTGATCGCAGCCACCAACCGGGATCTGGAGGAGCGGATCAGGGCCGGCAGCTTCCGCCAGGACCTCTACTACCGTCTAAACGTGGTGCCGATCCACCTGCCGCCGCTGCGTGAACGTCATGGGGATATCGGTCTTTTGGCAAAATTCTTTCTCGATGGCTTCAGCCGAGCCTTCGGCAAGTCGTTCCAGGGGATCACCCCGGCGGCCCTGCAGCTGTTGGAGGACTACCCCTGGCCGGGCAATGTCCGAGAGTTGAAGAACATCATCGAACGGATCACCATCATGTCCCAGGGGCCGCTGCTTGCCCCGGAACAGCTCCCGGCTGATCTCCGCCATCCCTCCCCCGCCGCATCCGAGACCGCTCTCCCCCTCCCCCTCGACGCCCAGGGACTGGAACAGACACTGGCCACCGTTGAGCAGCAGCTGGTGACCCAGGCCCTGACCGCCACCAACGGTAATGTGCTGCAGGCGGCTACCCTGCTGAAGATCCCCCGCGGCACCCTCCGCTACAAGATGGAGAAGTACGGACTCAACCTCCCCCCCTCCCCTGGCGGAAATTGACCACCTCCGTTGGCCGATTTCCGCCATTTCGACACTCCGCTGGAAAGCCCGACACGCGCCCCCCTCGCTGTAAGGCACCGCCCAGAGGGCGCCGTGGGGGTGACCGGCAAATTTGGCATCCCAGTTGCTTGATAAAACGATATTCTGAGATATAGTATCCAGACAGCGGCGGTACACTCTTACCAAAGGAGGAAACGCATCATGTTGAAAAAGTTCACAGCAGCGGCGCTGGCTATGGCACTGGCCCTACCCCTCTCCGCACAGGCGAACCAGAAGGTGAAGATCGGCTTCATCAACTCCATCACCGGCCCCGAGGCCCCCATCGGTGAGAACCTCTCAAACGGCGTTACCCTGGCACTTGAGGACCTCAAGAAGAAGGGGATCGACGTCGAGATGATCAAGGAGGACGACACCGGCAAACCCCAGATCTCCATGAGCGCCATGGAGAAGCTGGCAACCCGGGACAAGGTGATCGGCGTCGTGGGCCCCTACTCCTCGGCCTGCGCCAATGCCATCGCCAAGGTGGCGGAAAAGTATCAGGTGCCGCTATTGGTGCCGGTGGCCTCGAAGGATGAGATCACCATGCAGAAACTCAACTGGCTCTTCCGTCTCAGCGCCACCACCACCGACTACGCCGACATCCTGATCAACATGGCCATGAAACTGGGCAAGCAGCACACCATGGCCATCATCAACGAGAACACCGACTTCGGCACCTCGGCAGCCCAGGCGGCCCGCAAGGTGGCGGCCCAGAAGGGGATCAAGGTGGTGTTCCAGGAGTCCTACTCCAAAGGTTCCCCCGACTACCGTTCCACCCTCACCAAGATCAAGGCCCTCAAGCCTGATCTGGTCTTCATGGTCTCCTACGTGGCCGATGCCATCCTGCTGATGCGGCAATCCCGCGAGATCGGCCTGCAGCCCCACGCCTTCCTGGGGGCCGGCGCCGGCTTCTCCGTGGTCCAGTTCGCCAAGGAAAAGGCGATCTCCAACAACGTCTTCTCCAGCACCCAGTGGACCCCTGACGTCAACTGGCCCGGCGCCAAGGAGTTCGGCAGACGCTATAAGGCCCGCTTCGGCAAGGAACCGACCTATCACGCCTCAACCGCCTATGAATCGATGATGATCATGGGTGAGAGCGCGGCCAAGGCCGGCGGCAGCCGTGAAAAACTCCGGGAGATCCTCAAATCCGGCAAATGGAACGGGATCATGGGGCAGGTACAGTTCATCAACTACAACGGCTACTACAACCAGAACCGCCACCAGATGCTGGTGGAGCAGATCCAGAACGGCAAACACGAGACCGTCTATCCGCCGCAGTTCACCTCGAAAAAACCGGTCTATCCCTTCCCCCGCTGGAAGTAAGACCGACGTAACTGCGTAGCCCCGGCGGAGGAGGCGGACAGTCCTCCTCCGCCGGCACGGGAACCGGCAGGCGGCGCGGTTATCAACTCCCCCGGAGACACACGACAATGACCATCTTTCTCCAATCCCTCGTCAGCGGGGTACTGGTCGGCGGCGTCTACGCCCTGATCGGCATTGGTCTGACCATCATCTTCGGCGTGATGCGGGTGATCAACTTCGCCCACGGCGATATCCTGATGCTCGGCATGTACCTCGCCTACTACCTGTTCACCCTGGGCCATATCGACCCCTTTGTCTCCGTGCTGCTCATCATCCCGCTCATGTTCCTGTACGGCGGTTTCCTGCAGAAGGTCTTCATCAACCGGGTGTTGAACGCCCTCCCCCAGAACCAGATCCTGCTGACCATCGGACTGGGGCTGATCATGAGCAATACCATGATGCTGGTGTTCACCTCCGACTACAAGATCCTGACCACCAAGTATTCGTCGGCCAGCTTCCAGGCTCTCACCACCATCGTCAACCCCGACAGATACGAACGGCGCTACAACCGGGGCAACGCCCTGCTGGAAAAGGCGCACAAGGCGCAAGCAACCGATAAGGCCGCCCTCTACGCCAGGGCGAGCGAAAAATTCGCCGAGGCCGTGTCGATTCACCCCGAACAGTACCGTGCCCTCAACAACTGGGGGATCGCCCTGGATGGCCAGGCAAACCTGACGAAGGGGAACCCGGCGGACCGCCTGTTCGAGCAGGCCTACGCCAAATTCACCGAAGCGGACAAGCTAAGCCCCGATGACTTCGACATCAAGTACAACTGGGCGCGGACCCTGCTGCACCAGGCCGGTCAAAAACAGGGGGCGGAGGCGCAACGCCTCCTGACGGAGGCGGCGCAGAAGCTGGATGCCGGCCTGGACTCGAACTCCGACAGCGTTGCCGGCCTGAACGGCTCGGCCCTGCTGCACTACCTGCTGGCCAAACAGCAAAGCGGCCCGACCGCCGACGCCCAGTATAAAAAGGCCCTGGAGCAGTACGGCGCCGCCATTGCCGCCGCCTCCACCAGCGACGACAGCACCGCCCCCGACTTCTCCGGCACGAGCAGCGCCGCGGCCCGGGCCCTGCTGGCCAAGGCCTACGACGCCTACCAGCCCCCCTTCAAGGCCAAGCCCGATAAGCGGGGCGCCGGGATATCGGTCTCTACGCCGCTGGCCATCTCCTTTGTGATCACCTGCGGGATCACCCTGCTTTTGTACTGGTTCCTGATGAAGACCAACACTGGCCAGGCGATCCGGGCAACGGCGCAGGACCGCGAGGCGGCGCAGTTGATGGGGATCAACGTCAAACGGATGTCCATCATCGCCTTCGGCCTCGGCTCTTCCCTGGCCGCCGCCGCCGGGGCGCTGATCTCCCCCACCTACTACATCTTCCCGCAGGTGGGGAGCACCTTCACCCTCAAGGCCTTTGTCATCACCGTGCTGGGTGGGATGGGGAGCATCGTCGGCGCCACCCTGGGGGGGATCATCATCGGGGTAGCCGAATCCATGGGGGCGGTCTACATCTCCTCCGGCTGGAAGGATGTGGTGGTATTCGTCCTGTTCCTGCTGGTACTGCTGTTCAAACCTTCCGGCCTTATGGGCAAATCCAGGATGTAACGGGGATCCACCGCAATGACCACACTCAGAACACTTTTTGCAGATACCTCGGGCCGTTCCACCGTTACCATCATCGCCGTACTGGCGGTATGCGCAGCTCTGTGCACCGTACCGTTCTTCGTCCACAACCCCTATCTGCTCCATATCATGATCCTTATCTTCCTCAGCACCATCATGGGTGAGAGCTGGAACATCCTGGGGGGCTACACCGGCCAGTATTCAGTAGGTCACGCCGCCTATTTCGGCACCGGCGCCTACGCCACCATGATGATGCTGCAGTTTCGGCAGGTGGCCCCCTGGTACGGAGTCTGGGTCGGACTGGCGGCAGCCCTGGTGGTGGCCCTGGTGATCGGCTCCATCTGTTTCAGGCTCCGGGGGCCCTATTTCGTCCTGGCCTCCATCGCCGTGGCCGAGATCCTGCGGCTCTGTACCCTGAACCTGCCGTCGTTCACCAACGGCGCCGAAGGGATCCTCGCCACCGGGCTGCCCCCCTTTACCATCGGGGAGACCGTGATCACCGACTTCAGCACCAAGGTCCCCTTCTACTACATCGGCCTGGCCCTTGCCCTGCTGACCATCCTGGTCACCTGGCTGGTACAGCACTCCAAGCTGGGGTACTTCTTCCAGGCCATCCGTGAGGATCAGGACGCAGCCCACTCCCTGGGGATCAGTCTGACCCTCTACAAGAACATCGCCCTGGTCATCTCCGCCATGCTCACTTCCCTGGCTGGCAGCTTTTACGCCATCTACGTCGGTTTTGTGGACCCCCCCACGGTGATGGCCCTCGACATCTCGGTGCAGATCGTGCTGATCTGCATCATCGGCGGCATCGGCACCATCTTCGGCCCGGTGATCGGCGCCCTGGTGCTGGTGCCCCTCTCCGAGGCCCTGCGGAGCAACCTGATCGCCTCCCTCATCTTCAAGATCGGCCTCGTCTCCCCGGATTCCAAATTCGGCGGTTTTCTCAACGACAACCTGGCCCACGCCCACACCCTCATATACGGCATCCTGGTGGTGATCGTGATCCTCTTCATGCCGGACGGAATACTGGGTTTCCTCAAAAAACTGACCGCACGCCGCAAAGGGGGTGAGGCCTGATGGCTATCCTGGAGATCAAGCATGTCAGCAAGTTTTTCGGCGGCCTGGCGGCCAATGCCGATGTCTCCTTCGCACTTGAGCAGGGGATGATCATGGGACTGATCGGCCCCAACGGCGCCGGCAAGACCACCCTGTTCAACTGCATCACCGGCTATTACCCCCCGTCAAAGGGGGAGGTACTCTTTGACGGCCGCCGGATGAACGGCCTGCAGCCCAACAAGGTCTGCAAGCTGGGCATGGCCCGTACCTGGCAGAAGGTACGCCCCCTGGCCAAACTGTCGGTGCTGGACAACGTCATGGTGGGGGCCCTGTGCCGCACCAACTCACTCAAGATAGCCGGCGAACTGGCCATGGAACAGCTCAAGGTCGTCCGTCTGGAGCAAAAGGCCCGGTTCCCGGCAGGCGGCCTGCCGATCGGCGAACGGAAAAAGCTGGAGGTTGCCCGGGTGCTGGCGACCCAGCCGAAGCTGCTCCTGCTGGACGAGGTGATGGGGGGGCTGAACCCGGCCGAGAGTGCCGAAATCATCCAGCTGATCCTGGATATCAAGGGGCGCGGCATCACCCAGATGGTGATCGAGCATGACATGAAGGCGATCATGCGGATCTCCGACCGGATCGTGGTGCTCAACTCGGGGGAGAAACTGGCCGAGGGGAACCCCCACGAAGTCGTCAGCAACCCCGACGTGATAGCGGCCTATCTGGGCCAGGACTAACCGTACACCAACAGACGAGGCCGCAATGCTTATCATCGACAAACTCAACTTCAGCTATGGCGATCTGCAGGTCCTGTGGGATATCAGCCTGGAGGTGCACCAGGGTGAGATTGTCACCGTGGTCGGCGCCAACGGGGCCGGCAAGTCCACCACCCTCAAGAACATCTCACGGCTGGTCAAACCGTCGTCCGGCTCCATCACCTTTCTGGGCGAAGACCTGAAAGGGCTCGAATCCCATCAGGTGGTGGAACGGGGGATCGTCCAGGTGCCGGAGGGGCGCAAGATCTTCCCGGAGATGACCGTGATGGAGAACCTGCTGATGGGGTCCTACCTGAAAGGTACCCGCAAGGATCGCCAGGCCAACATCGAACGGGCCTTCAGCCTCTTTCCACGCCTGAAGGAACGGGAAAAACAGCTGGGGGGCACCATGTCCGGGGGGGAGCAGCAGATGCTGGCCATCGCCCGGGGGCTGATGGCCAACCCCAAACTGCTCCTCCTGGATGAGCCCTCCCTGGGGCTCTCTCCCCTCTTTGTCAAGATCATCTTCGAGATCATCCAGGAGATCAGCCGTCAGGGTGTTACCATCCTGCTGGTGGAGCAGAACGTCTACCAGTCCCTCAAGATCTCCCACCGGGCCTACGTGCTGGAGACCGGCCGGGTGGTGTTAAGCGGCGACGGGCAGGAGCTGTTGGGCAACGACCATGTCAAGAAGGCATTTCTGGGCATGTAGAAAGGAACATCACCATGTACAAGGTTTTAGACTGGATGACCCCCGACCCGATCACCATCGAGGCCAACGCCTCCATCATCGAGGCGATCCACCTGATGAAGGAGAAGGATATCCGCCGCCTGCCGGTGACCTGCAACGGCGCCTACTGCGGGCTGTTGACCGAACGGATGCTCATGGAATACACACCGGGCAAGTCGACCCCCCTGGACACCTGGGAGGTACACTACCTGCTCTCCAAGGCCACAGTGGCCGATGCCATGAACCCCCATCCCTACACCATCAGGCCCGATGCACCGCTGTGCGAGGCGGTGCGGGTCATGCACGACCAGAAGCTGAACGGCATCTGCGTCACCGACCACTCCGGCAACCTGGTGGGGGTGGTCACCACTACCAACCTGATGCAGGCGCTGATGGCCCTCTGCGGCACCGGAGTATAACAACCGCCGTCAGGGCACCGGCCCCGGTCCAGAGTGGCCTTTTCACCGGCCGCCGGCTGTGGTACAACAGGGGGCATGAAACGCCATCTGAACCTGCTGCGCGAGTTTTCCGTCCCCCTGCTGGCCGGAGTGGCGGTGGCCGTCGCCTGGGCCAACCTGAGCCCCACCGGCTATGAGCGGTTCAACCACGCCCCCCTCGTCGGCGGCCTCTCCTTCCATTTCATCGCCAACGAGCTATTCATGGTGCTGTTCTTCGGCATCGCCGCGGTGGAGATCACCCAGAGCTGCCTACCCGGCGGGGATCTGCATCCGCTCTCCCGGGCGGTTAACCCGCTCCTGGGCACCATCGGCGGCGTCATCGGCCCGATCACGGTCTACCTCCTCCTGAACCGCTGCATCGGCAGCCCGGCGCTGCATCACGGCTGGGGAATCCCCACCGCCACCGACATCGCCCTGGCCTGGCTCGCAGCCCGCCTGGTGTTCGGGGCGAAGCACCCGGCGGTCTCCTACCTCCTGCTGCTGGCCGTGGCAGATGATGCCATAGGCCTGGCGATCATCGCCATTTTTTACCCCGATCCCCTCCACCCGGTGGCGCCGGTCTGGCTGTTGTTGACCGCTGCCGGCATGGTGAGCGCCTATCTCATGCGCCGTCTCCACCTCCACAGCTACTGGCCGTACCTGCTGCTCGGCGGCTCCTTAAGCTGGTTCGGCCTCCACAACGCCCACCTGCACCCGGCCCTGGCCCTGGTGTTCATCATCCCCTTCCTCCCCCACGCACAACGGGAACACAAACGCCTCTTCGAGGAGGACCGGCACGATCGTACCCCCCTCGCCCGTTTTGAGCAGGAATGGAAGGTGGTGGTGGATTTTGGCCTGTTCCTGTTCAGCCTGGCCAACGCCGGAGTGGCGTTTTCCAGCATCGGCACGGTGACCGTCCTGGTGCTCGTTGCGCTGATCGTCGGCAAGGCCTGCGGCATTTATACCCTTGGCTGGTTCGCCACACGATTCGGTTTTCCCCTGCCCCACGGCATGGGCCGGCGCGACCTGCTGACCGCCGGGGTCATCGCCGGCACCGGCTTTACCGTGGCCCTGTTTGTGGCCGGCGAGGCCTTTACCGATCCTTTTGTCCAGGGGGCGGCAAAGATGGGGGCCATGCTCAGCCTGGTGGCGGCATTGCTCGGCCTGGTGGCCGGACGTCTCGTCGGAGTAACTAAAAAACAACAATAATCACTACCGCCCATTAGATGTACCTGGCTCTCGTCACAACGGTGCGGAAGAGGGTGGAGACTGATTCCTGCGCCGCTTGATCCCCTTGATGCGGCCGATCAATGAGGTAGGCCGTGACTGGTAGGTGACACCGGTCAGGTCGGCCACGGCGACACCGGTGGGGACAGTCAGTGACCCGCTCTTCTGGCTGCCTACCAGCTGGCTGCCGTAGATACTGCGGTAGCCGCAGATCAGATAGCTGATGGTGCAGGCCAGGGCGGCATAGGAGGCGATGCCGGTGCCGAATAGCTCAATGGCCATAACCGATGCGGCGATCGGCGTATTGGCGGCACCGGCCAGCACCGCCACCATGCCGATGGCGGAAAAGGCGGCCAGGTACTGGGGGTTGAACAGCTGGGCAAAGAGGTTGCCGGCCGAGGTGCCGACAAAAAAGACCGGCGTTACCACACCGCCACTGCCGCCGCTGCCCAAGGTGATGGAGGTGGCGATACCCTTCCAGAACAGGGCGCCCGCGGGAATGACACCGCCACTCATACCTTTTGACAGGGTGTCGAGACCCAGCCCCAGATAGGTTGGTGAGATCAGGCGGGCGATGGCGATCAAGAGCACTCCGCCCAGCAACGGTTTGACCGTCCAATGCCAGCGGAGGTTGTGAAAGGTCCGGTGCCCGTAGTCCATGCTCTCAATCAGGAAGAGCGCCACCAGGCCGCACCACACCCCCAGCAGAATGACCTCAAGCAGGTTGCGGCCGGTGAAGATAGGGAGAAGCGGCGCCGTGAAGTAGGGGTAGACCCCGCCCAGATGCAGTGCCACCTGATAGCCGACAATGCCGGCCATAAAGGAGGGGAACAGTACGTCGTAGAATAGCTGACCCAGCACCAGCACCTCCACCCCGAAGATGGCCCCGGCTACCGGAGTGCCGAACACGGTGGCAAAACCGGCACTGATACCGCAGATCACCATTTTACGACGGTCGATATCCTCAACCCGCAGCAGATCGGCAAAGGCAGAGGCCAACCCGGCGCCGATCTGGGCAGCCGGTCCCTCTTTGCCCGCCGAGCCGCCACCGGCCAGGGTGATTACGGTGGCCACGAGCTTTACCGGGATTACGGCGAACGATATCTTGCCCATCCGCTTATGTACCGCCTCGATCACCTTCTCGGTACCGTGGCCGGCGGCATCGGGGGCCAGCCAGCGGATCAGGGCACTGCAGACCAGGAGCGTCAGTGGGAGAAACAGATAATAATACGGAAACGTCGTTACCTTGGCCGAGGTCCAGGCAAGCGTCTGCAGGAAAATGGTGGTGCCGCATCCTACCAGAATGCCGATGATGGTGGCGTAGCAGGCCCATTTGATGACGCTGGCAAAGAGGGTCGCCTGCTCGGTGAGGTGTCGTTTCATTCTACAGTTTCTCCTTTGTTTCAAAAGAAATGTGCTGATTTGCTCTACACTAGGACGTTTAGCAGCATCTGCAGTAGGTTGGCTGTCTCTGACTGATTCTTAAGGTAATAACGGGCTGCTGTGGGACGTCCTGTCCCTACGCAAACCGAAAAGATGCGTGCATCATTAAGCCGGAAAATATCTTCATCGGTCTCGTCATCTCCCAGAAAGAACGCCCGTTCGCTTTTTGCGTTATCCATGAGATACAGTAAGGCGTCACCTTTATGAGGAGCCCACGGGGGGATGAGGTTTTCAACAAAAACACCTCCTATTCTTCGAGGTTGAGGCTTGAGTTGTGCTATCGCCGTTAGCAAGGCTGCATGGACTGTTGACGTATCTGATGCATGTCGGTAGTGCAATGCGAGAGAGCTACCTTTATCTTCAAAAAGTATCTCGTCACGAGTTGGGGGAGGAAGCAGAGCTTGTAGCTGTCTGTACCAGCTTTTGATGAGTTGCTCTTCCGTAATACCAGCTGCTTTGTTGGGAAGACCTTCATTGCCGTGGTTACCGATTAGATAGCGTGGTGTAAAGCCTAAGCGGGATAGGGCGTCACCGCGGGCACGGCCGGTAATGACCGCAGTAGGAACTCGTGCTGCAAGTTGTATCATGCTGGTACGGATCGTTTCAGGTACGATTACCGCTTGCGGATCGTCAACAATCGGGGCCAGGGTGCCGTCAAGATCAAAGGCAAAAAGGGTGTTAGGGGTCACCACGGGTAGTAGTGCTTCCAGTCCTTCGGGGGTTAGTAGTGATATCACAGGGGCCTTCCTATCCTTGCCGCCAGCTTTTCTCGTTGTCGTACGCGCGCCGCATCCAAGAGCATTCTACCGGCCCAGCGATAGACGTTGAAATCTTGTACCAAAGCCCGCATGCTGCGCATCCGCTCCTGCTGTTCGTATGCTGGCATGGTCAATCCCTGATAGAGTGCCTCGGCAGTTTGTTCCACATGGTATGGATTCACAATCAGTGCTTCATGCAGTTCATTGGCCGCGCCGGTGAATTGGCTTAAAATCAGCACGCCCTGTTCGTCGTCACGTGCTGCCACGTATTCTTTTGCCACCAGGTTCATGCCGTCATGCAGGCTGGTCACCATGCAGACGTTGCTTGCACGGTAGTAGCGGGTCACCTGCTCACTGGTATGGTGTGCGGCCTTAAGTATGATCGCCCGTGCGAAGCGCTTATTTATCCGGTTGGACAAGGCATGCACTCGTTGTTCAAAGGCTTGGTATTCATCCAGGGCAGAGCGGCTGGGAGCGGCTATTTGAACAAAGCTAAACCGTCCCACCAGCTCAGGGTGCAACTCGAACATCCGTTCAACTGCGGTGAACCGTTCAAGAATACCTTTGGTGTAATCCATCCGGTCGACGCCGATCCCCAACAGATAGGTTTGCGGCAACTCCAGTTCGGCGAGAATCTCATTGCGGGTTTGGTCAGCCGGAGGCAAGAGCCCTTGCCACTCAGGAGGCCACTGGATAGAGATCGGATAATCTTCTACCATTGTCAGTTGGCCGCTGTGGAAGATGGTGGAGGATTCGTGTTCGATGCGGGTTTCCAGGTAACGATCCACGGTCTCCAGGAAATTTTTGCAGTGAAATGGGGTGTGGAATCCCAGAATGGTGCTGCCCAGCATTCCTTGCAACAGTTCCTCACGCCAGGGGCAGATGCCAAACGATTCAGGGTTGGGCCAAGGGATATGCCAAAAGGTTATGATGGTTGCTTTGGGCAGACGTTGCCGTATGAGTGCCGGCAGCAGAGCAAAGTGGTAATCCTGAACCAGAACTACCGGATCATCGCTGCGTGCTTCCCGTACTACGGCGTCGGCAAAGCGTTTGTTGATTTTTTGATACCAGTCCCAATCGGTACTACGGAAGATGGGCCGTACGTGCGCATTGTGGCAGAGAGGCCAAAATCCCTCATTGGCAAAGCCATAATAATAGCCTTGTTCCTCTTCAGGGGTTAGCCAGATGCGCCGCAGGTTGTATTCAGGTTTTTGTGGGGGGACGCCCACCCGGTCGTTCTTGTCAACGGTTTCACGATCTGCCGAACCACTGCCGTGAGCGATCCAAGTGCCGGAGCAGGCCCTCATTACTGGCTCCACTGCCGTCACCAGACCGCTGGCCGGCCGATGCACCACAATCCCCTGAGGGCCCTGTTCATGAATGTAAGGCTCTCGGTTGGAAACTACCAACACTTCGTCCCCTGCGAGTTGCTTCTGCAATAACCCTCTCAAGGCTGCCGGATCCCAGACCATTGTCATATCGTCGGCATGTCGGCGTTCGGCCTCAAGATTGCGGAGCATCGTTCGCATCTCGAAAACTAGCGGCTGTAGTTCGGTAGCTGCTGTTTGGCTGAACGGGCGGAAAATTCCCTCTCCCCGCATGATGGCCCGCGCGCCTTCCATCCAGCCACGCCAGCTCAGGTGGGCGACTAATACCGTGATCAGTGAGATCACCACCCCAAGCACCACAAAAAGTATGATCAGATATTTCTTTGTATCGGCGCTACGGCGTTCAACGTAGCTCATATCGTGGACCAGTATCAGCGAACCGATGGGAGTGTTTCCAAATACAAGAGGGTCCCTGACGATATGTACTGGGCCTTGGGGGAGACGAATCAGCTGGTTTTTCTGTATCAGTTCGGATTCATCGGGTTTACAAGATATCTGTTTGGGGAAGGGAGTTGTGCGGTAGATCAGTTTGTTATCGCTGTCGCAGACTCCCAAAGCCATGAGACGTTCATCTTGGGTTGCTTTTTGAAGTAATGAAATAATTTTGCTGCGGTTTTTTTGCATCACCAGTTCGCCCAGTGGGTCCTGGAGCGTGCTGCTCAGGAGATGAGAACGGCTGTCAAGATCTCTGGCTGCCCATTTCAAGGTCAAATGGTCAACCAGCGGTACGATAGCGTAGGCCAGCAGTCCCAAGGCGATAACCAGCGGAAGTACAAACCGCAGTGAAAGATGTAGGGATCTCAACGAAAATTTTGATTTCATGTCAAACACCACTACTGTCCGGTAAAAATTGATTGCACATCTGTAACAATGTTAACTTGTTGGCTCTTTGACACGATTGTTCTTTTTTCGACATAAATCAACTTTCTCAGTTCATGATGTATTTGGCGAAGGTGCGCATTCAAAACCGAAACCCCTTTCGCAGGATGCGCCTTAGAATGCAACATCCCAGCGTCTGCTCAGCCGTATGGCCGCGTTAATCAGCCCTACCATGCTGTAAGTTTGGACAAAGTTACCCCACTGCTCTCCGCTCACAGGATTGATATGCTCTGCCAGCAAACCGAGGTGGTTGCGTTTGGCCAGCAGATTTTCAAAAAGGTTACGGGCTTCATCTATTCTGCCCAAGGCAGACAAGGCATGAATATACCAAAAGGTGCAGACAACAAAGGCGTTCTCCGGTTTGCCGAAGTCATCAGCCTCAACATAGCGGTAGACATAGTCCCCACGTTTGAGTTCCTTTTCAACAGCAGCTACCGTGGCGGCAAAATTGGGGTCGTCCGCTGAGAGAAAACCGATGTCGTGTAACAACAGAAGGCTGGCATCCATGGCCTCACCATCGAAGGATGCCACAAATGACTGTTTTCGTTCATTCCAAGCGCGACTATAGATCACCGTGTAGATCTGATCGGCATGGTGCCGCCAGTACATGGCCCGGTCGTTAAGTTTTAATTGTTGTGCAATCAATGCCAAACGGTCACAGGCTGCCCAGCACATGACGCTGGAGAATGTGTGAATTCGAGAACTGCCGCGCAGTTCCCAGAGCCCGGCATCCGGTTGGTCGTAGACCTGCCGGGCGGTTTCTCCCAGCGATTCAAGGCGCTGAAAGAGCGCGACATCGCCGCAACGTAGCAGTCGTCGATCGAAGAATATGTGTGTGACCGCCAGGATTGCCGAGCCGTAAACATCGTGTTGCACCTGTTCAAAGGCCTGATTGCCTACCCGTACTGGCCCCATATCACGGTAACCTGGCAGAGTGTCTATCATCTGTTCCTCAAGCCTGGCTTTGCCGCTAATTCCATAGACAGGCTGAATCCGTCCGCCAGGAGCGCCAGCCACCAGATTGGTGAGATAGCTAAGATAGCGCTCCATGGTGTGGGTGGCGCCGAGTCGGTTCAATACATTAACCACAAAGTAGGCGTCCCGGAGCCAGCAGTAACGATAATCCCAGTTGCGCTCCGTGTTGGCTGCTTCAGGGATAGAGGTAGTCATAGCCGCCACAATCGCCCCGGTGTCCTCAAAGGTGTTTAATTTTAGGGTAATTGCTGCCCGAATGACCTCTTCCTGCCACTCATAGGGAATAGCAAGGTCACGTACCCATCCGCGCCAGTAGGTACTTGTCTCTTGATGAAAGCGTTGAGCCAGTTCAGTAATGCTACTCGGTATGGTTTCGTCGGCTCCAAATATCAGGGTAACCGTATCCTCCAAGAAAAAAGGACGCTCTTCCTGTAGCATGGTGAGTGAGGCATCGGTGGTAAGGCGTAAAACCAAGCCTGAGCCGATATAACGGATATGGTTGCTGCCGGAGGTGGTGGTGCAACGTTCTCGGCCATAGTCGTAAGCTGGTCGGACCACAAGGCGTATACGCGGTGTCCCTTGCAGTCGGCGGATCTGGCGGATTAAGGTCATCGGGGTGAAGATGCGGTCGTATTGTCGAAAACGTGGAGCAAAATCAATGACCTCGGCTACTGCGCCGTGGGCGTCAGTGAGCCGAGTGACAAGGATGGCGGTATTGGGCTCGTAATACTGTTCGGTGATAATCTGTTCTATCAGCTCGATACCGCAATAACCGAATCCGTCATGGTTAGTGTGTTCGCGCAGCAACGAACAGAAGGTGGGGTCTCCATCAAAGCGAGGCAGGCAACACCAGACAATTTCGGCATTTTTGTCAATCAACGCACTAATGGTGCCGTTGCCAATGAGTCCAAGGTCTAGTGAACTGTTCATAACTAACTCGTGTAATCAAAGGCCTTGAAGTATCTCTACCTTAATTAGAGTTGTGCAGCAGTCCCTATATTCGGCTGTCTGCATTGCCAACCAAAATTGACATAATGATATTACAAAACTTGGATGCCATAAAGGGTCAACTTCGGATGTTCATTCTGAACTGAGCTTTGTGGGGATGCAAGGCCAAAAAAGTGGCTGCCGAGATATCCGGCAGCCACTCCACAGCAAACAGAACTACAGCTTCAGTTAGTGTACAGCAGCCTTCTCAGCGCCGATGCCGGTTTCTGCACGGAGCTTCTGGGCATCAAAGGCAGCCCGCTCCTGCTTGGCGCTTTCACTGCTATCCGTTACCGAGACAACATAGGCAACAATCAGTACCAGCGGCAGGATAACGATGGTCGGGAAGTCCAACGGGAAGATGGCCGGACCCATCTTGAGAATTTTTGTCCAGACCGTCGGTCCGATCAGCAGCAGTATGATGGACCCGAAGATACCTACATAGCCACCAACCACGGCGCCGCGTGTAGTCAGTCCTTTCCAGAAAATGGACAGCGCCAGGATCGGGAAATTGGTGCAGGCAGCAATGGAGAAGGTCAGCGCCACGATATAGGCCACGTTCTGCTTTTCAAAGGCGATGCCGAGCAGGATGGAGAGAATACCGAAGCCGATGCAGCTGATCTTGGAGACCATGACTTCGTCCTTCTCAGTGGCCTGGCCCTTTTTGAAGACCTGGGCATACAGGTCGTGAGACAGGGCCGAGGCGCCGGCCATGGTCAGGCCGGAAACCACCGCCAGGATGGTGGCAAAGGCCACCGCAGCGATGAAGCCGAGGAAGAAGTCGCCGCCAACGGCATGGGCCAGGTAGACGGCCGGCATGTTGAGGCCGCCTTTCAGGGCCAGGATGTTCTTGGTCACATCAACCACATACTGTGGGTTGTTGGCGACCAGTACTATGGCGCCGAAGCCGATGATGAAGGTTAGGATATAAAAGTAGCCGATAAAGCAGGTACCGTAGAGCACTGATTTGCGCGCAGCCTTTGAGTCGGTCACGGTGAAGAAGCGCATCAGGATGTGGGGCAGACCGGCGGTACCGAACATCAGCGTCAAACCAAGTGAAATCGACTCGATCGGGTTGGCCTTGGCGCCGATCGGCACCACCGACTTCATGATGGCAAGGTGTTTGGGGTGCAGGGCAACGGCATCGCTAAAGAGTTTGGCGAAGCTGAAGCCTTCATGAAACATAACCCCCAGTGCCATAATCGTCGCGCCGCCCAAGAGCAGGCCGGCCTTGATTATTTGCACCCAGGTCGTAGCCTTCATACCGCCCAAGGTAACGTAGAGCATGATCAGGATACCGACGATGGTGATGGAGATGCGGTAGGAGATCTGCGGCACCAGGGTGTGCAGCAGCTGACCTGCGCCCACCAGCTGGCCGATCAAGTACCAGACCACGACGATCAGGGCACCAATGGCTGCCATGGTCCGTACCGGCCCCTGCTTGAGGCGGAAGGAAACCACGTCGGCGTAGGTATATTTACCCAGGTTACGCAGACGCTCGGCAACCGTGAACAGGATAATCGGCCAGCCCACCAGCCAGCCCACCGAAAAGATCAGGCCGTAGAAGCCGTTCATGTAGACCAGGGCCGCAATACCCAGGAAGGAGGCTGCCGACATGTAGTCGCCGGCAATGGCCATACCGTTTTGGAGGCCAGTGACGCCGCGGCCGGCGGCGTAAAAGTCGGTAGCGCTTTTGGTGTGTTTTGCTGCCCAGTAGGTAATAACCAGGGTAATGCCAACAAAGATGACAAACATGCTGATGGCGTGCCAGTTGACGGGGGGAGGCGCTGCCGGGGCCGGCGCTGCAGGGCCGGAGTCAACGGTCATGGCACTCCCGGTACGGGCGGCAAACAGTACAGCTGATGACAGAAGAGCAGAGAAAGCGGCTTTCAACTGTTTCATTTGGATGCCTCCTCGATAATTTCGTGAACGATGGGATCAAACGTATTGTTCGCCTGATACACATAAATACCGGTGAGTACGCAGGAAACAACAATGATACCGACACCCAGAATCATGCCGAACGGAATGACGCTGTCACTGGCAATGGGCGCCGTCAGAACGTCCGGCGCAAAGGCGATCATCAGGGTAAAGCCGAAATACATGATGCATTCGATGATTGAAAGTATCCAACCGAGTGCATTGCGTCGTTTAACAAGGGCATGGAATTTGGGATTACTTTGAATCTTCGCATTATCTGCTACTGACATAACTTCCTCCTTTTCATAGGTTTGAACATTGGCCTGCATTTTTCATGTTGCGCCTCATGTACTACCTTTGAAAATCATCACACCTCCTTTCGTCGAAGTAAGCTTCTGATTTTTTTATGGTGCAGCATAACCAAAGCGGGATGAAAGCAACTGGGTGCTGGTAACCATGGAAGGAATTATTTCCCGTTCGAGCCGTTCACCAACCATACGAGCCGTTGGTCCGATTAAGGCTAAGGCCCCGAGTACCTTGCCGGCATAGTCTTTAATGGCAACCGCGACACTGGTAATCTGTTCACCCAATCCATCGTTGTCCACCGCCACCCCCAAGTTCCTGATCGTGAGCAGTTCCTGCTGAAAGTTATCAAAATCAACTGCTGGACGTTTACGACCAATTTTTTCCAGGTATCGCTGTAGATAATCGCGTGGTTCACATGCTGCTATGACCTTGCCAGCAGCATTTGAGAAAAAGGGGAAACGGCGGCCCACCAGGGCCGGTACCTTGACCGGTTGTTCGGTATCAACCATGTCAAGGAAGATCACATCCGTTTCTTTCAGTACAGCGATATAGACTGCCTCATCATGTTCTTTTTCGAGGCTCTGCATTATGGGTCGTGCATATTTGAGAAAGGTCAGGTTGCTGGTAATAATCTGGGCAAAACTTATGCAGCGGACCCCGATTCGATAGCTGCTATTTCCCTTGTCCTTATCTAAAAAACCTCGCTTCGTTAAGTGGTTCAACAAGGTATGAGTTCGATCTTGTCCCATGTGCAGTTGGCTGGCTAGCGACTGAACTGTTTGTGGCTCCGCTGCAGAAGAGATCAGTTCCAACGCGTGGAAAGTTTTTTCAATGATTAAAAGCGACATTCTTTTGTTGTCATACATGAATACCCCCGTATGAGAATCACCGCGTGATGGATCACATTAGTTCAAAGCAATACCAACAGTATACCTTGAGTATCATGCCACGATACGCCGCGCACTGCATAGCGTACTTGCTGCCACTGGCGTTGAAGGTTAAGCGCCTAATAACGATCCAACTGCAGAATGGTGTAGTGTTAGACAGTAAAGTAGGGATGTGTGGAGACAGAAAGAGGCGAAGCGCGTGGAGGGATACGGCAAAGGTTATACAAGGTGACGGGATAGTCTACTGGATCTGCCGGTTTAATGGCCTGTACCAAAAGACATAGTGTGATTTCTGTGCCTTGTATGTTATCGGACGGGATCGGACTACTCTCAGGTTTTTTTACTATGACGAGTTTGATACATTGTTTTTGCGTGTCTTTAAAGATTGCCCGAGGCTGCTGTTTTACTTTCTCAAAATCCCCCTTGATGTATGGAATGCGCATGCCGAGCACGACAAGAAAGGGCACGGCCAGCATAATCAGTGCCGCTAACAGCTTCCGTGTCTTGTCCTGTTGTAACTCGCGCATAATCCTGTCTTTTTATATCATTGTTTATTTTGCCTGACTATAAATAACAATATTTAATTTTATCTACATAAATTTATTTAACAAATATGGTTTGTTTAGCTGTGCGGACTGTCGAATTTATCCTTGCATCTGCGTAAAACATATCCGGTTATCAGGGTAAAAATCAAGCATTATTTAATACGTTGTTTTAATTTTTATAGCGGCCCCGGTTTTCTTGGGCACTGAAAAATGATCCGAACCGATGCGAGGCCTCCAAAACATGTTCCCGTACGGCTCGAGCCTGGCAACAGTTTGCCAGTCAGAGCTGATATTGAACACTCGTTCCTCTGCATGCAGCCCTGAACTCATCCGGTCAACTGTTGCAACTACTGCTTACACCTCTCACCACGGCACCATGCCTTGACCGCGCTGCATCATCCACAAAATGGTTGACAGCACTGGCATATTGCACTAAAAAAATTTGTTTTTTTGTGTACACTGCTGATCGAATCCATACGTGGCCTCCACACCCGGGCCGCCCATTTCAATCCAACCGAGGGAGATTCAGAGCATGGAACAGTACGCAGTCTATTTTGCCCTGGCCTGCGCCGTGGCAGCCGTTGCCTACGGTCTGATTTCGGCACAGTGGATCCTGGGGCTGCCCCAGGGTAACGAGCGGATGCGGCAGATCGCCGCAGCGGTACAGGAAGGGGCCAGCGCCTACATGAGGCGTCAGTACACCATCATCGCCGTAGTGGGCGTGATCATGTTCGTGGCTCTGGCGGCAACCCTGGGTATGAAGACCGCCATCGGGTTCGCCATCGGCGCCCTCTTCTCCGGCCTCACCGGCTTCATCGGCATGTTCGTCTCCGTCCGCGCCAACATCCGCACCACCGAGGCCGCCAAATCAGGCATCCACAAGGCCTTGAACGTCGCCTTCAGGGGGGGTGCCATCACCGGCATGCTGGTGGTGGGTCTGGGCCTTTTCGGGGTGGCCGGCTACTACTTCGTACTACAGCGGCTGATGCCGGATGCACCGGTTAAAGAGGTGGTGAGCCAGCTGGTGGGCCTGGGCTTCGGCGGTTCGCTGATCTCCATCTTCGCCCGTCTGGGTGGCGGCATCTTCACCAAGGGGGCCGACGTCGGCGCCGACCTGGTAGGCAAAGTGGAGGCCGGCATCCCCGAGGACGACCCCCGCAACCCGGCCGTGATCGCCGACAACGTAGGTGATAACGTGGGCGACTGCGCCGGCATGGCCGCCGACCTGTTCGAGACCTATGCCGTGACCCTGATCGCCGCCATGCTACTGGGGGCCATCGCCTTCGGCAGCACGCCGGGGGCAACCAGCTATCCCCTGATCCTGGGGGGCATCTCCATCATCGCCTCCATCATCGGCACCTTCTTCGTGAAACTGGGGAGCAGTAAAAAAATCATGCCGGCCCTCTACAAAGGGCTCATCGCCTCCGGCGTCCTGGCCTGCATCGCCTTCTACGTCGTGACCAACCAGATGTTCCCGCAGGGGCTTACCAACACCGACGGTCAGACCTTCTCCGCCATGAGCATCTTCATCTCCGCCATCGTCGGCCTGGTGGTGACCGGCGCCATCTTCTGGATCACCGAGTACTACACCGCCACCGAGTACGGCCCGGTCAAGCATATCGCCCAGGCCTCCACCACCGGCCACGCCACCAATATCATCGCCGGCCTGGGAGTCTCCATGAAGTCGACCGCCCTGCCGGTTATCGTCATCGCCGCCGGTATCATCGTGGCCTTCAATTGCGCCGGGGTGTACGGCATCGCCATCGCCGCCGTCTCCATGCTCTCGCTCACCGGCATCGTGGTGGCCATGGACGCCTACGGCCCGATCACCGACAACGCCGGCGGCATCGCCGAGATGGCGGAGCTTGATGACACGGTCCGGGCCGTCACCGACCCCCTGGACGCCGTGGGCAACACCACCAAGGCGGTGACCAAGGGCTACGCCATCGGCTCCGCCGGACTGGCCGCCGTCATCCTGTTCACCTCCTATGTGGATGAGCTCAAGGCAGCGGGCCGGATGATCGACTTCAGCCTCTCCGACCCGTACATCATCGTCGGCCTCTTCCTGGGAGGCATGCTACCCTACTATTTCGCTGCCCAGTGCATGGAAGCGGTTGGCAAGGCCGGCGGCTCGGTGGTTGAAGAGGTCCGTCGACAGTTCCGCGAGATTCCGGGCATCATGGAAGGCACCGGCAAGCCGGACTACGCCTCCTGCGTGGATATCGTCACCAAGACCGCCCTCAAAGAGATGATCATCCCCGGCATCATCCCGATCGCCGCGCCGATCGTCATCGGCTTCACCCTGGGTCCCAAAGCCCTGGGTGGTGTAATCGTCGGCACCATCGTGACCGGCATCTTCGTAGCCATCTCCATGACCACTGGCGGCGGTGCCTGGGATAACGCCAAGAAATACATCGAAGACGGCTACTTCGGCGGCAAGGGCGGCGATGCCCACAAGGCAGCCGTAACCGGCGACACCGTTGGCGACCCCTATAAAGATACCGCCGGCCCGGCCGTCAACCCGATGATCAAGATCATCAACATCGTGTCGCTCCTGATCGTGCCGCTCTTAAGCAGGATGTAGTCCCAACGGTACCGACGCTGTCTGACATGCAAACGGCCGCCCCCTGAAGAGGGAGCGGCCGTTTTTTGTGACCAGCGGCAGGAGGAGCGGCTACCAGTTCTCCCCCAGCAGCTCAAAGTGGGCCTTGGGGTGGGCGCAGGCCGGACAGAGCTCCGGGGCCGACTTGTTGCTGTGCAGGTAGCCGCAGTTGCGGCAGCGCCAGACCACCACCTGCTCACGGGCAAAGACCCGTCCGGCCTCGATGTTGGCCAAAAGGTCACGGTACCGTTTTTCATGCTGCTTCTCGGCCACCGCAATGGCGTTCCAGACCGCGGCGATCTCGGCAAACCCCTCCTCCTTGGCCACTGCGGCAAAGGCCGGGTAGAGGTCGCTGTACTCCTCACGCTCGCCGTTGGCCGCTGCCAGCAGATTCTCGGCGGTGGTGCCGACCTTTCCGGCCGGGAAACAGGCGGTGATCTCCAGATCGCCCCCCTCCAGGAACTTGAAGAACCGCTTGGCATGCTCCTTCTCCTGGTTGGCGGTCTCCTCGAAGATATCGGCGATCTGGACATACCCTTCATTCCGGGCCGCCCCGGCAAAGTAGGTGTAACGGTTACGGGCCTGGCTCTCACCGGCGAACGACTTGAGCAGGTTCTGTTCGGTCGTGGTACCTTTGACTGACTTGGACACGGTATGACTCCTTTATCATGACATGTTCGAAAATCTTACCACAGTTTGCGAAGGTTGCAAGCCTCAGTTGCCCAACGTCGGGGCGTCGGCCGCCTCTGTAGTTGCAATTGGCAGCGGCTGCGCTATATAGTGCTGGGAACGGACGGCAGCCCGCCTGACCGGCGAGAGCCGCCTCCACCAGGGAAAGGAGCCTCCTCTATGGCGCTTCAGGACTGGAGCGACAGGCTGTTGGAAACCATGATCGTCTCCGATCGCATGGCGGCTGCAGCCGTCATCGAGCAGGCCCTGGAGACGGGCATCCCCCCGATACAGGTCATCAGCGGGATCCTCGATCCGGCCCTGATCCGACTCGGCCATGGCTGGGAAGAGGAGACCCTCTCCCTGGCTCAGGGGTTTGTCGCGGCCAAGATCGCCGAAGATGTCATGCTGCGCTGCATCCCGGAAACCGGGGATTCTCCCCCTACCAAAGGGGCCGTGGTCATCGGCAATATTGAAGACGACTTTCACAGCCTCGGCCGCCGTATCGTCACCCTGTTTCTGACCGCTGCCGGTTGGGAGGTCCACGATCTGGGCAATGACGTGCCGGCCGAGCGGTTCATTGACACGGCGCTGGCGGTGGGGGCCCGGGTGGTGGCCGCGTCGGCCATGATGCAGACCACCGCCCTGAACATCCGTAACCTGCGTGAACTGATAGATGCCCGCGGTCTGCAGCAGCGGATAAAGCTGGGGGTAGGTGGGGCGGTCTTCAACTGGCGGCCGGAACTGGTGGCCGAGGTGGGGGGCGACGGCACTGCCCGCAACGCCGTGGGGGCCGACGAGCTCTGCACGCGGCTCCAGGCCGCGGCCCAGGCCGGAGGGTGACATGAACGCCTATCAACGGTTGATGGGCACCCTGACGGGGCAACCGGTGGATCGGGTGCCGGTGTTGGCGGTGCTGGGGGCCTACGGTGGGAAGTTGACCAATACCGGCCTCCCCACGCTGTACCGAGACCCGGCGGCCTGGCTGGCCGGCCAGCAGGCGGCACAGGAGTCCTTTGGCTTCGACCTGGTGATGTCCCCGTTCGACTACAGCGCCATTGCCGAGGCCTTCGGCGGCACGGTGACCTGGTTTGACGACCAGCCCCCCAACATGAAACGGCCGGCTGTGGACAACGCGCAGGCGGCCCTCAAACTGCCCCTGCCCGACCCTGCCCGAAGCGGCAGGTTGCCGGCAATCCTCGCCTCCACCAGGATGCTGGCAACGCAGTACAAGGAAACGGTGCCGATCATCGGTGTGGTGCCTGGGCCGGCCATACTGCCGTCGCTGGTGATCGGCCTGGGGCCGTGGATGGAGACCATCCTCTTTGACCAGCCAACCGCCCGGGAGCTGCTGGAGCATACCGGCCCGTTTTTTGTGGCCTGGTGCAACGCGCTGCTCCAGGCCGGCGCCGACTGTCTGGTGGTGACCGAGGGGATGGCGGCCGCCGAGATTGCCCCCCGCAGCCTGTTTGCCGAGCTGGCCCTGCCCCACCTGCGCAGCACCTTCGCCCAGGTGCAGGGGCCCAAGGTCATGCACCAGACCGGCGGCAGCATCAACCATACCCTTGATCTGCTGCCTGGCCTGGCAGGGCTGGCAGCGGTGGCGATCGGTTCGAAGGATGACCTGGCCCAGGCCCGTACCCTGGCTGGCCCCGACCTAAACTTGATCGGCAATCTGGACAACCTGAGCTTCTCGTCGTTGTCTGCAGATGAGCTCTACCACAAGGCCATGGCCTGCCTGCGCAGTGCCGCACCGGCCGGTCACTACATCCTGGCCAATGCCGGCGCCGATATCGCCTTGACGACACCACCCGAAAACCTGCACGCCCTGCTTGCCGCCAGCAGCGATTACGCGGCGGGGAAGGGCTGCCCAGCATGAACAACGGTACGGTCTGGCTCAGTTGCGGGGTGGTGCGGGCCGAGCTTGAGGCGTTGCACCGTCAGGGACTGATCCGGGGTCGGCTGCACTTTCTCGACTCCATGTTGCATATGGACCCCCCCAGACTGGAGACAGCCCTGACCGCCGCCCTGGAGCAGCGCCTCCAGACACCGGCCTGCCTGGTCCTGGTCTATGGCGATTGCTGCAGCCGGATGCTGGATCTGGTCACGTCGTACCGGGTGGGCAGGATTGACGCGATCAACTGCGCCCAACTGTTGCTGGGACGGGACCGCTACCGCCACCTGATGCGCGAGGGGGCCTTTCTGGTATTACCGGAATGGGCGGACCGCTGGGAGCGGATCATGCAGGACGAACTGGGGCTGACGCACCCGATAGCCCAAGACCTGATGCGTGAGCATCGCAGTTCCCTCGTTTACCTGGACACCGGCCTGGTGCCGGTGCCGCACCGCCAGATGACCGATTTTTCTGCCTACAGCGGCCTGCCGTGGCGCATTGAGACGGTGACCCTGGACACCATGCTCCAGCTGCTGCTGACCGCTGAGGCGGATGCCCACCTCCGTGCCGGGACGGACCGTCCATGACCATCGCACCCACCTTGAATCCCATCACCACCGCCGCACAATCCATGACCCTGGAGGTGATCGCCGAGCTGCTGGCCTCCACCTCACCCCATCGGCTGGGACAGGTGCTGACCGAGCAGTTACGGGAGCTGACCGGGGCCCGGACGGTGATGATCCTGGCGCATCTGCGGCAGCCGACCCGGCATGAACTGCTGGACGTCAGCCCTACACGGCGCCGTACGCTGTTGCGCGCCGAGGAGCTGGTACTGTTCTGCCCGGAACGGACCCCCGGCGACCTCCCGGCCCACACGGCCCAGCTTGCCGTCGACCATCCGCTCTATCCGCCGTTACGGCGTTGCGGCGTCCAGTCCTGCATCCGCTATCCCCTCAAGGCGGCCGGTGAACTGGTGGGGCTGCTGGTGCTGTTCGATCTACCCGGACTGAACCGGATCGATGAGATCGACACCACCATCAGACCGCTGACCCCGATGATCGCCCTGGCCCTCAAAAACGCCTTGAGTTTCCGCCAGATAGAACAACAGGCCCAGGAACTGGAACAGCGGGTGGCTGAGCGGACTGCGGAGCTGGAACAGGCGGTCCAGGCGGCCGAGGCGGCCAACCGGGCAAAAAGCGAGTTTCTGGCCAATATGAGTCACGAGATCCGCACCCCGATGAACGGCGTCATCGGCATGGCCCAACTGCTCCGCTTTACCCCGCTGACCGGCGAACAGTGCGAATATCTCGACAACATTGAGCTATCCGGCAACAACCTGATCACCCTGATCAACGACATCCTGGACCTGTCGAAAATCGAGGCAGGCAAGTTGGACCTGGAAACCGCCGTCTTCAGCCTGCACCGCACCCTGCAGGAGGTGCTCACCAACCAGCTGACCCGCATCACCCAGAAAGGGCTGGGACTGAACCTCCATCTGCCCGACGAGATCCCTGACGAACTGATCGGCGATCAGCTGCGGCTCAAGCAGATCCTGTTCAACCTGCTAGGCAACGCCATCAAGTTTACGGAACAGGGGAGCGTCAGCGTTGCGGCACACCTGGTGGCCCACGATGCCGGCCGTGTCACCATCCGTCTGGAGGTCGCGGACACCGGCATCGGCATGCCGCCGCAGGTCCTTGCCCGGATATTCGACCCCTTTGAGCAGGCAGACAATTCATCGACGCGCCGATACGGAGGGTCCGGGCTGGGGCTGGCCATCTGCCGCCGTCTGGCAGACCTTATGGGAGGCCGCATCTGGGCTGAAAGTGTCGCTGGCCAGGGGAGCACCTTTACGGTGGAACTGCCGTTCCTGCTCCCCGACCCCAAAGAGCGCCGCGATATGTCACAATCCGATACGGCAGGGGCGCCACCGGCAGAAAACCAGCTGAACCTGCTGATTGCTGAAGACAACCCGCTGAACGCCCGCACCCTCCAGAAGATCCTGCATCGTCTGGGACACCGGAGTCAGGTGGTGGAGGATGGGCGTCAGGCCCTTGAACGCTGGCGCGAGGCTGCCTGGAACGGTATCCTGATGGACATCCAGATGCCGGTGATGGATGGACGGGTGGCAACCGCCACCATCCGCCAACAAGAACAGGCCGTAGGGGGCCATATCCCGATCATCGCCGTCACCGCCTATGCCATGCAGGGCGACCGGGAGCGCCTGCTGGCTGAGGGGTTCGACGGTTATCTAAGCAAGCCGCTGGATATCAATGAACTGCGCGACGAACTGGCCCGGTTGACCGACCAGGCACCCTGCTACAGCTGACCGTGCCGGGAAAAAAGAGCCGCGCTGATCACCCGGCTCACCTGGCCGACGCCTCGAGCCGCCGTCTGGTAAGCCCTGTGGCCGGGGCGTTCCAGGGGTCGTCCGGCCAGGGGTGTTTGGGGTAACGGCCGCGCAACTCCTTGCGCACCTCCGGGTAGCCTCGTTCCCAAAACCCCTTCAGATCGCGGGTCACCGCCACCGGTCGGCCGGCCGGCGAGAGCAGATGCACCAGCACGGCCAGCCTGCCGCGGCAGACCGTGGGGGATGTGGCCAGCCCGAACAGCTCTTGCAGTTTCACGGCAAGTACCGGTCCTTCTCCAGCAGTATAATCCAGATTGACCCGACGGCCACTGGGTATCAGCAGCTGGGACGGCGCAACCCGGTCAAGCTCCTGCGCCAGCCGCCAGCCAAGCTGCTGTTGCAAGGCCTGCTGCAGATCAACCTTCTGCAGTTCCTGCCAGGAACGGACCCCAGACAGCTGCGGCCCCAACCAGTCGGCCAATCGTTCAGCCAGCCGGTCATCGGACAGTTCTGGCCAGCCTTCTTCCGGCACAAGCCGGGCCGCCAGCCCTACCCTGCCCTGCATCTGCCTGGCCGCAGCGGACCAGTTCAGGCCGGCGACGCCGCGCCGCGCAACCTGATCCAGCAACAGCGGCAACGCCTCCTCGTCCGTGGCTGCCACCTGCCGGGAGACAAGCACCACCGCACCGATCCGCTCCTGCTCGGTCACCGCAACCCGCCCGCCAGCATCATCCCAGCCGACCTGACGCTGGCGCACCACCAGCTGCGGCACCGTCTGGCGGATCTGGGCCTCCGTAACCGCTGCCAGTTGGTGTATCACCCCGTCGGCACCGAGTCCGCCATCCACCTGCAGGGCAACCGCCAGCCCACTTCGGCTGTCGTAGGATCTGGCCAGCACCGCCCCACGCCCTGAGGCCAGCAGATAGCGGCCCCCATCGCCAGGACGGCGCTGGGCAATCCGGTCAGGCCAGGCCGCAAGGTACAGGGGGGCCAGCAGGGCATCATCACCAACGCCAGCAGCGTTTTCCCCGCGCACTCCCATCAACTGCAGCAGTTGTTGCTCAGTCCGCTTTATTGCCGACAGCGCAGTGGGGCGATTTGAGAGCTGTGCCGCCAACCGGCAGGCAGCGGGCAGCAGGCCGCGTTGCCCGGCCTCCAGCAGCAGACGGGCCAGACGGGGATGCACCGGCAGGCGCACCATTTTCCGCCCCAGCGGGGTGATCGCCCCTTCCGCTCCCACGGCACCCAACAGCCGCAACAGCTCGCCAGCCGCAGCCAGATGGGCCGCGGGCGGCGGATCAAGCCAGGCCAGCGGCGCCGAGGCGCCAACACCCCAGACTGCCAGCTCCAGCACCAACGGCGCCAGGTCGGCGGTCATGATCTCGGCGGGGCTGAAGGGGGTCATGGCCTGGAAGGAATGTTCGCTGTACAGGCGATAACAGACACCAGCAGCGGTGCGGCCTGCCCGGCCACTACGCTGCACGGCCGAGGCGCGGGAGGCCCGCACCGTGACCAGCCGTTCCAGGCCGGTGGCTGGATCGAGTTGCATACGCCGGGTCAGCCCGCTGTCCAGCACAATCCGCACCCCGTCAATGGTCAGACTGGTCTCGGCAATGTTGGTGGCCAGCACCACCCTGCGTTGCGGGCCGGGTTGCATGGCCTGCTGCTGCTGTTCAAAGGGCAGATCGCCATACAACGGGCAGACGGCAATCGCCGGCATCCCCGCCAACTCGCGCTGCACCGCACGAATCTCGCCACTGCCGGGCAGAAAGGCCAGCAGATCGCCCTCCTCCTCACCCAACGCCTGTCTGATTGCCGCCGCCATCCGCCGGGGCAGCGGCAGGCGATCAGTGGCTGTTTGGTAACGGAGTTCCACCGGAAAAGAACGCCCCTGGGAAACGACTACCGGCGCATCCCCCAACAGGCGGGCAAGCGGGGCACAATCCAGCGTGGCCGACATCACCAAGAGCTTCAGATCAGGGCGCAACGCTGCCTGCGACTCAAGGCACAGCGCAAGCCCCAGATCGGCATGGATACTGCGCTCATGAAACTCGTCAAAGATCACGCAGGCAACGCCCGTGAGATCAGGATCGTCCTGCAGCCGCCGGGTCAGGATACCCTCCGTCACCACCTCGATGCGGGTGCGACTGGTCACCTTGCGCTCAAAACGAATGGCATAGCCCACGGTCTGCCCTACCGATTCCCCCAGGGATACAGCCATGTAGCGGGCCGCTGCGGCCGCGGCGATGCGTCGTGGCTCAAGCATGACGATCCTGCCCGCCTCAGGGGGGATCACTGCCAGCAGCGCCAACGGCACGCGGGTGGTCTTGCCAGCGCCGGGCGGGGCCGAAAGCACGGTATTGGGATGCTCGCCCAGCGTGGCCAGCAGCTGCGGCAGGCTATCATCAATCGGAAGACCGCTCGTCATAGTCATATTCTATCCAAGGGCGACGTCACGCCCCTGCCGCCTTTGTTCAACACATGCGTATAGATCATGGTGGTCTGCACATCCTTGTGGCCCAGCAGTTCCTGCACCGTACGGATATCATACCCCGCCTGCAATAGATGGGTAGCAAAGGAGTGCCGCAGGGTATGGGGGGTGACCCGTTTGGTCAGACCAGCATCATCGGCAGCCTGGCGGATGGCCCGTTGCAGCCCCTTCTCATCCAGATGATGCCGCCGGGTCATGCCAGAAGCGGGATCAACCGACAACCGCATCGAAGGGAAGACATACTGCCAGCGCCACTCGCGGCCGGCCTTGGGATACTTGCGGGTCAGGCTCTCGCTGAGCCAGACCTCACCATAGCCGTCGGCAAGATCACGCGCATGCAACCGGCGCACAAACGTCAACTGCTGCTGAAGCGGCTGCACCAGCGTGTGTGGCAGCATCGTCACCCGGTCCTTGCCACCCTTGCCATCGCGGATCATCACCTCGCAGCGTTCAAAATCAATATCCTGCACCCGCAAGCGTAGCGCCTCCAACAGCCGCATGCCGGTGCCGTATAGCAGTCGTCCCAGCAGCGACCAGCTTTCAGGCAGCTTGGCCAGCAGGCGCTGCACCTCCTGCTCGGTCAACACCACCGGCATCTTCTTCGGCTTCTTGGCCGGCTCCACATCGTTGAGCCACGGCAGATCAATTGCGAGCAGCTCTTTGTAGAGGAACAACAACGCCGATCGCGCCTGATTCTGAGTAGCTGCCGCCACCTTGCGCTCAACCGCCAGATACGTCAAAAACGACTCTATCTCCGGCTTGCCATCTCTTGCGGGTGCCGCTTGTTATGGTACAGTATGAACCGCTTGGTCCAATCCAGATAGGCATCTTCGGTGCGCCTGCTGTAGTGTTTCAGGCGGATGCGGTCTCTCAGCTGGTCGAGCAACTTTGGCTTGCCTGATTGATCACCCACAAAACACACCTCATTTTACGGAAATTATGCTACTCTCCCAGCATCCAGCGACGGGATTGCCAATGTCGTTTTTAACCAGGATTTTAGGACGTTTTTGATTTTAGTTAAATAAACAATAACAGCATGTTAAAAAATATCAAATCGGGAAAAACGACAAAATGACGTTTTCCCCTAAAATTTAGGGCGTCTAATAAACGGTTAGGGATTTAATGTAGTAACAATTATTGACTCTCGCATTTTTTGTTGGTACATTTAATCTATGCTCATCGAATTTGACTCTGCCAAACGCCAGAAGACACTTGAAGAACGCGGCATCGACTTCTGCGATGCGCCCATAGTTTTCAAAGGTGTGCACTTTACTGCACCAGACGACAGAATAGACTATGGTGAGCCACGTTTTTTCACTGTCGGCTTGTTGCTAAAGCGTGTTGTCGTGGTGGTTTGGACAACCAGAGGAGATGCACGCAGAATTATTTCCATGAGGTACGCAAATGAGCGCGAAATCAGCCGCTACAAAAAACACCTGGGTTGACCCGGACGACGCACCTGAGTTGACGGATGCCTGGTTTGAAAAGGCAGACCTGCATAAAGGCACCAAACTTGTCAGGCGTGGTCGGCCAGCAGGTAGCACAAAAGCATCAACCACGCTCCGGTTTGACGTCGACATTCTGGAGGCCTTCAAGGCCACCGGCAAAGGCTGGCAAACCCGCATGAATAACGCCCTACGTGACTGGCTCAAAAACCACTCGCCATCAACCAATCCCTAACGGCTCAATCAACTCGGACTGGCTTACTGTGCGCGCAATTTCAGCAGTGTTCAGGTCGTCAGTTGGTCGGTCAGTCAGGCAGCACCACTCCGGCATCGCCAGCCGGTTATCCCATGCGCGTTAGGGTTAGTAACTCACGTCATTCAATCTTCCCATTGACAGCAATATTGCACCATATATAATACCATTATGGGCACTCAGATAATCCTCGACACCAATGTTCTTATCGCAGCTTTTAAGTCTTCACGCGGAGCTTCATACCGCCTGTTGTCTCTTATTGACGTCGGCACGTTTCAACTGAACGTCTCCACGCCTTTGGTCGCTGAATACGAAGAGGTTTTGCGACGAGAAATACCGCACATTAACGCTACAGACGTTGTTGACTACCTTTGCACCATTGCAAACCGGCACAAAATTTTCTTCTTGTGGCGCCCAGTGTTGAAAGACCCGGACGATGACTTCATTCTTGAACTGGCTGTTAAATGCAATGCGATCATAGTTACTTGGAATATTAATGACTTCAGGAAAGCTGTTCGCTTCGGCGTAATCGTTATGACACCAAAGGAATTTTTACAGCACATAGGAGAACTGCCATGACAGCGATAAATGTAAGGCTTCCAGACTCACTGCATCAGATGGCAAAGACTGTTGCCACGCAAGACCATATATCACTAAACCAGTTCATAGCTTCTGCTGTGGCAGAAAAAATATCTGCATTAACAACAGAGCGTTATCTTGAAGAGCGTGCTCAAAAAGGCTCAAAGGAAAAGTTTCTTAAGGCCATGTCTACGGTTCCAAATGTAGAACCAGAACCATTCGACCGCCTGTACCCCTAACGGCTCAATTAACGCGAACTTGGGCAGGGTGCAGGCAGGTGGCAAATGGTTCTCGCCGGAAGGGCAAAAAGTCAATCCGCTTCGATTGCCCAAGTCGGTTATCTCGTAAACGTTAGGTTGCTAAAAATCCTGAATCCGTAGCGTCTTTTTGCTGACAGGTTGGCTGCCGGGGTGAAACACCTCGAATTTCGTTCCTGTTGTCCTGTTTTGGTGAAAAGTGGTCTCTTAAATTGGCCTGTAAGCCTGTTTCTTTGACAACTGAACCGTTTTCTGCCCCTTTTTGTCGCCTTGGGGCGTGCGTCATCCCGGCCTGCTTGTCTGACCACGCTCGGTGCTGTTTGTAGTCAGTGTTTTGCCTACCCGTAGGCAAGTCGTTGGTACAAAACGGCAAACACGTGCGCATGGGCCTGCATATGACAACTGAACCGAAGCTTCAGGCGTCGGCCGCTGCTGATTAACCTTCCGGCACAGTAGATCAATTCCTGCATGACCGTCTTGATCCGTCTGCGTTTGGCATTGTGCCTGATGATACCGCTTGCGTTTACCAAAGCGCTCTGACCCATGAAGCGCAGGATATTGTAGACCAAGGCGCCGCAGGCCATCACCAACTGATTGGTGGCAAACTTGCCTGACGGTAGCCGCTCAAGGTCCATGTCGGTCTTTATCTCGGCGTGGTACTGTTCACAGGTGGCATGTCCCTTGTACAGGTCAATCACCTCCTGGTCTGAAACCTTAAGGCTGGTCCACCAGCCTTCAAGCTCAATATCGGGAAACATGAGCTGTTGGCCTTTTCTATCGGTTTTGCGCTCAGTAACCCGGATGACACGACGGAGCGTAACCTTTCGTTCAATGCCGTCTGAATCGGTGAAGCTCTGCTTCTCTTTGATGCTCATGGTACCGATCCGTTTGCCGGGACGGGGTATGGTGACTTCGCCTGCAGTGAAGACACGATCAGCCCAGGCGGCAAGGTCCTGCTTTCTCGGATTCCATTTGATGATCCAGTCAAGCTTGTCATGCCGTGACAGCTCATGCTGGTTGTCAATGGCGTCATGGGCAGAATCCATACGCAACAGGAGCTTTTTCTTGCAGAACTGACGTACACGCCCCAGTGTTTCCCGGATGAAGAAGGAAAACTCCTTCTGGGGATGTTGTGAACCGGGTAGCAGGTGCAGGTTGATCATCCAACCCTCGGTACCAAGGTAGGCAGGTAGTGCCAGATAGCCGTCCACCTTCTGGTAGGTGCAACTGACCTGTTCTTTGTTGCTGCCGGAGTTGTCCATGATAAAACCATCAACATCCAGCGGCACATGGCCGGTTGCAAGATGACCAACGGGCGCCTTGACCTTTTCCAGGAATTCGACCGAGGCCCAGGACACAGGAGCACGATACTGAGAGGCCAGGTCATCCATCCGCTGGCGCAGGGTTGATTCAGACGGCACGGCCTTGATGCCCAATGACTCCCTGAAGCAGGTGTCCTTACGATGTTGTTCGATGGCAACAAAGTCGTTTTTGCCTTCTGCAAGCAGGGCACAGAAGCTGAAGATGACATCCTTGCCACTATAGGTGTCAGCAGGAGCATCAAAGGCACTCAAGGCAGAAGCAAGGGTGGTGAAACGGTTCAAGGCGGGTCCGATGAAGGCGAGCCCGGCATGGGTGGTGTAGAACTCATCAACGGACTGCTCAATGACAAAACGCTTCATGCACTTCACCTGGCAAGTGAGTTTTTACGTGTACATTAATAG
>JAJYCS010000083.1 GCA_021778115.1 Deltaproteobacteria bacterium | reverse complement strand
TCTCCCGGGTC
This sequence comes from Deltaproteobacteria bacterium, assembly GCA_021778115.1. GTDB lineage: Bacteria > Desulfobacterota > Desulfuromonadia > Geobacterales > Pseudopelobacteraceae > Trichlorobacter. The sequence goes on along the minus strand of JAJYCS010000083.1, from coordinate 7,608 downwards.
CCGGCAGCATTTTTGGAGCTGAACAAGAAGGCATATGCCATGGGTTTTGAAAAGGCGCTGGCCGCCTCCAAGTAAAAAACACACCTTGTTTGTGTTATATGGCCCGGCACGTTATAGTGCCGGGCCTTTTTCATTGTGGCGGGACCCTCCTGTCAACCGTCTGTGAAGGTTGCGTTCACGTCAGCAAGCAGCTATAGTTATCACTGCTGTGTTACGTATAGATGGTGAGGAGAATACACGCTGCCATGCTGCTCATGATCGATAACTACGACTCATTCACCTTTAACATTGTGCAGTACCTGGGGCAGCTCGGGGAGACGGTCAAGGTGGTGCGCAACGACGAACTGTCCGTTGCGGATATCGCCGGTCTACAGCCGGACCGCCTGGTGATCTCGCCCGGCCCCTGTTCGCCGGAGGAGGCCGGTATATCGGTGGGGGTCATCCGCGAATACGCCGGCAAGATCCCGCTCCTGGGGGTCTGTCTGGGACATCAGTCCATCGGGGCGGCCTTCGGGGGTAGGGTGGTACGCAGCGCCTCGTTGATGCATGGCAAGACCTCGCCGATCCACCACGATGGTACGGAGCTGTTTGAAGGGCTGCCCAACCCGTTTAACGCCACCCGCTACCATTCGCTGGTGGTGGAGCGTGCCACGCTGCCGGACTGCCTGGAAGTGACCGCTTGGGTGGAAAATGGCGAGATTATGGGGATGCGCCATCGCGACCTGTCGGTCTGGGGAGTGCAATTCCACCCTGAATCGATTCTGACCGAGGGGGGGATGCGGTTATTGAACAACTTCCTTACCCTTTCCCGCCATCACCCTGCCACCCTATGAACAGCCCGTTGCGTGCCGATTACCTGATTGTCGGGGCCGGTATCATCGGCCTGGCGGTAGCCCGTGAACTGCGTTCCCGTTTTCCCCGTGCCGACATCCTGGTGATTGAAAAAGAGGCCGGTGTGGCCTTTCATGGCAGCGGCCGCAACAGCGGCGTGCTGCATGCTGGGTTCTACTACACGGCCGATTCTCTGAAGGCCCGTTTTACCCGTGACGGCAACCGGCTGCTGAAGGAGTATGTCAAGGCGAAGGGACTGGCCATCAACGAGTGCCACAAGGTGGTGGTGGCCTCGGATGAAAGCGAAGTGGACGGGGTGCGTGAGCTGCAGCGCCGGGGCGAGCGAAACGGCGTCGAGGTGCGGGTCATCGACGAGCAGGAGCTTGCCGAGATCGATCCCAACGCCAAGACGACACAGATTGCGCTCTATTCCCCCAGCACCGCCACCGTGGATCCCGTCCAGGTCTGTCATGCCGTGCGAGAGGACCTTGCGGCGGCTGGGGTACGGTTCCTGTTTGGCCATGGGTATCTCCGGCGACAGGGCGACAGCGCCGTCGTCACCACCGGCGGTACGGTGGTCGAGGCCGGTCTCATCATCAACGCGGCAGGTCTCTATGCCGACCGGATCGCCCGCGATTACGGTTTTTCACACGACTACACCATCATTCCATTCAAAGGGATCTACCTGAAATACACCGGTGCAGACCGGCCGGTACGGACCAACATCTATCCGGTACCCAATCTGAAGAACCCGTTTCTGGGGGTGCATTACACGGTGACCGTGGATGGCACCGTCAAGATCGGCCCCACCGCCATCCCGGCCTTTTGGCGGCAGAATTACCGGGGGCTGGAACACTTCAGCACAAGTGAGCTGGTGGAGACCATCGGCTGGGAGTCGCGTCTTTTTCTGTCTGATAGTTTCGGCTTTCGTGGGCTTGCTCTGGGTGAGCTGAAAAAGTATCATCGGGCGTATTTTACCGGTCTGGCCACCAAGATGGTCAGGCAGATCGACACCACCGGGTTCAACCAGTGGAGCAGGCCTGGTATCCGGGCACAACTGCTGAACACCAGGACGAGGGAGCTGGTGATGGACTTCGTGGTGGAGGGGGACCGTCGCAGCGTGCATATCCTGAACGCCGTATCGCCGGCCTTTACCTGCAGCTTTCCGTTTGCCGCCTGGGTGGTGGAGCACCATATCAACAAGGAGCAGCAGCCATGATTATCGTTACCGGAGGGGCCGGCCTGATCGGCAGCACCGTGGTCTGGCGCCTGAACCAACTGGGACATGAAGATATCGTGATCGTCGATCACCTGGGGACCAGCGACAAGTGGGCCAACCTGGCCCCTCTGCGCTTTAAGGATTATCTGGAAAAAGAGGATCTGCTGCCGATCTTGGCAAAAGGGAACAGTTCTCCGGTGGGTGCCCAGCGGGTGCGGGCCATTATCCATCTGGGGGCCTGCTCTTCCACCACGGAGCGTGACGCGAGCTACCTGATCCGCAACAACTTCGAATATTCCAAACAGCTGGCCAGGTTTGCCCTGGAAAATGATATCCGCTTTATCTACGCCTCCAGCGCGGCCACCTACGGCGACGGCGCGCTGGGGTTCGGTGACGATGAGTCGCAGTTGACCCGTCTGCGGCCTCTAAATGGCTATGGCTATTCAAAACAGCTCTTTGACCTCTGGCTGCAGCAGCACGGGATGCTGGACAAGGTGGTGGGGCTCAAATACTTCAACGTCTACGGCCCCAACGAACAGCATAAGGGGGAGATGCGCTCGGTGGTGCTGAAGGCGTTTGAGCAGGTGCAGGCCACCGGCGGGATGACGCTGTTTCGTTCCCATCGCCCCGAATACGGCGATGGCGAACAGCTGCGGGATTTCGTCTACGTGAAGGATGCTGTGGAGATGACCCTGTTCTTCCTGGAACATCCCGAGGCTAACGGCATCTTCAACATCGGCACCGGTCAGACCCGCTCCTGGAACGATCTGGCCCGAGCCCTGTTCGCTGCATTAGACCGGCCGGCGGCTATCAGCTACATCGACATGCCGGAGCATATCCGGCCGCGCTACCAGTACTATACCTGTGCCGATAACGCCAAGCTGCGTGCTGCCGGGTATGCTGGCGAATGCACCTCGCTGGAAGAGGCGGTGGCCGATTATCTGAAGGGCTATCTGTTGCCGGGGTTGCATCTGGGGGACGTTGTGTAGCGACAGGTGGTCAAATATCTGCATGGTGAACAGGTACTATGGCGGCCGCCAGGTAATCAGGCGGCCGTGATTTTTGCTGTGGAGCCTTTTCCCCGCCGCGCCAGTAGCTTGTCGGTTAACATGTCGGCATTTCAGCTCAACCTTGACCCGTCGTGTTGGCAAGGTGTATAAAAAATAAATTTACGTTAATGCTGTGTAAATCTGCAGGGATGGAGTCTTGATGGAAACCAGAGCGTTGGCCAAAGGGTACGAGCCCCATGATGTCGAAAAACGGCGGTATCAGGAGTGGCTGGATAAGGGTTACTTCCATGCCGAGGTAGGGACTGTCGCCTCGAAAAAACCGTACAGTATTGTCATTCCTCCACCAAACGTGACCGGTGCCCTCCATATGGGCCACGCCCTGAACAACACCCTGCAGGACATCCTCTGCCGCTGGAAACGGATGACCGGCCATACGGTACTCTGGATGCCGGGAACGGACCATGCCGGCATTGCGACACAAAACGTCGTGGAACGCCAGCTGGCCGCAGAAGGTACGGATCGCCATGAGCTGGGCCGTGAGGCGTTTATCGAACGGGTCTGGCGATGGAGACGCGAGTCCGGCGGCCAGATCATCGGTCAGCTGAAGCGGCTGGGCGCTTCCTGCGATTGGCAGCGGGAACGCTTTACCATGGACGAAGGCCTCTCCAAGGCGGTACGCACCGTCTTCGTCACGCTGTACCAGGATGGCCTGATCTACCGTGACAACCGTCTGATTAACTGGTGCCCCCGCTGTCATACCGCCCTCTCGGACATCGAGGTGGAACACGAGGAGAAGAAGGGGCATCTCTGGCATATCCGCTACCCGGTGGTCGGGCAGCCGGGCCGTTTTGTGACCGTAGCCACCACTCGGCCTGAGACCATGCTGGGCGACACCGCCGTGGCGGTGCATCCTGACGACGAACGGTACGCCGATCTCCATGGCGCCAAGGTGCTGCTGCCCTTACTCAATCGTGAAATGCCCGTAGTGGCCGATGACTACGTGGATCGTGAGTTTGGCACCGGGGTCGTCAAGATTACGCCGGCCCATGATTTCAACGACTTTGAGGTGGGGCTGCGTCACGGTCTGGACAGGATCAATGTCTTTGACGAGTCCGGCGTGATCAACGCCGCCGGGCATCAGTACGAGGGGATGGATCGTTTTGCGGCCCGCGCCAGGATTGTTGAGGATCTTGAGGCCGCCGGGCTGTTGGAGAAGATTGAGGATCACGCCTTGGCGGTGGGGGGGTGCTATCGCTGCAAGACCGTGGTGGAGCCCTATCTGTCGCTGCAGTGGTACGTCAAGGTCGCCCCGCTGGCCGAGCGCGCCTTGCAGGCGGTGAAGGACGGCCGTACCCGTATCCTGCCCAAACAATGGGAGAACACCTACTACGACTGGATGGAGAACATCCGCGATTGGTGCATATCCCGCCAGATCTGGTGGGGGCACCGTATTCCGGCCTGGTTCTGCGACCATTGCGGCAAGGTGACCGTGGCCATGGAAGACCCCAGCCAGTGCGCGCATTGCGGCAGCGACGAGATACGTCAGGAAACCGATGTACTTGACACCTGGTTCTCCTCAGCGCTGTGGCCTTTTTCCACCATGGGCTGGCCGGAGCAGACCGTTGAACTGAAGACCTTCTATCCCACCGCCTGTCTGGTCACCGGCTTCGATATCCTGTTCTTCTGGGTGGCCCGGATGATGATGATGGGGCTGCACTTCATGGGCGAGGTGCCGTTTCGGGATGTCTATATCCATGCCCTGGTGCGGGATGCCCAGGGGCAGAAGATGTCCAAGTCGAAGGGGAACGTGATTGACCCGCTTACGGTGATCGACCAGTACGGTACCGATGCCTTCCGTTTTACCCTGGCGGCCTTTGCGGCCCAGGGAAGGGACATCAAGCTGGCCGAGGAGCGGATCTCCGGCTACCGCAATTTCTGCAACAAGGTCTGGAACGCAGCCCGTTTTACCCTGATGCATCTTGAGGGATTTGATCCCGCTGCCGTAGACTGCGGGCAGCTGCACCTGGCTGAGACCGACGAATGGATTCTGCACCGGTTGAACGAGACGGCCCGGGAGACCAACCGCGCCTTGGATGAGTACCGTTTTAACGAAGCAGCCATGACCCTGTACCAGTTTACCTGGAGCGAGTTCTGCGACTGGTACCTGGAACTCTCCAAGCAGGATCTGAACGGTACCGACCAGCAGCGTCGCCATACCACACAGTATGTCCTGTGGAGCGTGCTGGAGAATCTGCTGCGCCTGCTGCATCCCTTCATGCCGTTCATCACCGAGGAGATCTGGCAGGTGTTGCCCAAAGGGGATCGCTGCGCTGTTCGTGGTTCCGGTGGCGATTGGCCCCCCTCGATCATGCTGGCCCCCTATCCGACACCCCGCGAAGATTGGCAGTTTGCCGACGACGCCGCTCGTATGGAACAGGTGATGGCCGTCATCTCCGCCATCCGCACCATCCGGGGCGAGATGGAGGTGCCGCCTTCGAAGGAGATCGCAGTGACGCTCTCCTGCGGTGACGACGCAGCACTGGCCCTGGTGAGGAAATTTGAGGGCAAGATACAAGGTTTGGCGCGGGTGTGTGAGCTCACCTCGGGAACTCAGATGCCAAAGCCTGAAGATGCCGCCGTGCAGGTTGTTGGCGATATTCAGGTGTACGTGCCGTTAAAAGGGCTGGTGGATGTGGCCGAGGAGGAGAAGCGGTTGTTAAAGGAGATCGCCAAACTGGCAAAAGAGATGCAACTGTTCTCGAAAAAGTTGGAGAACCCCAGTTTTGTCGATCGTGCCCCGGCAGAGATCGTTGAGAAGGAACGGGCCAAACTGGCTGAGGTGACCGGCAAGAAAACGGTTTTGGAAACGAGCCTGGAGAAGATTCGCAAGCTCATGTAGGCCTAGTTGCGGTAAGGAGTCCCCTATGGGAGAACTGGACCGGCTGCTGCGTGAAGCGGTTGCCATGCAGGAAGCGGGGCGCTACCAGGATGCCCTGGCGGTGTATGATGACGCCGCATACCGCTGGCCTAATCTGGCCCTGCTCTGGAACAACCGGGGTAATACCTTGCTGGAGTTGGCGCGGCCTGCTGAGGCGGCCGAGAGTTATCATCGGGCCTTGCAACTGGCCCCTGAACTGCACGATGCCCGGGTTGCCCTGGCGAGCTGCCTGCAGGCCATCGGCTATCTGCACGAGGCGCTGGCCTGCTGCGATGCCGTACTACGGGCAGTGCCGGACCATGCCGAGGCCCACTGGAACCGTGCCTTGCTCCTGTTGCTTCAGGGGCAGTACGCCGAAGGGTGGCGAGAGTACGAATGGCGCTGGAAGAAGCGGCGCTTCACCTCACCGTTGCGCGCCTTGCCGCAGCCTCTCTGGCAGGGTGAGCCCCTTGCCGGGAAAACGATCCTCGTCCATGCGGAACAGGGCCTTGGCGATACCCTGCAGTTCTGCCGCTATCTGCCGTTGCTGGCGGCTGGTGGCGCACAGGTGCTGTTTGAGTGTCATCCGCCGTTGGCAGCCCTGATGGCAACCCTCGGCCCCGCTATCCGCGTCGTGCCGATGGGAGTGCCGCTGCCGTTCTTCGATCTCCACGCGCCACTGTTGTCGCTTCCCCGTCTGTTCGGTACCACACTGGAGACGATTCCCCACGCGGTTCCCTACCTGCAATCACCGCCAGACCGTCTGGCGTTTTGGGAGAGCGCCATGCCGCGGGATGCCCGGCGCGCGGTTGGCCTCTGCTGGGCCGGCAAGGCCTATCCAGACCCAGGTCGCAGTATCCCTCCCACGATGCTGTCAGCTCTTGCCGGCATTACCGGGGTCTCGTTCGTCTCCTTGCAGATGGGGGAGGGGACTGAACAACCTTCCCTGCCATTGCTGGACGCGACCATGCTGGTGCGTGACCTTGCCGATACTGCGGCCCTGGTGGCGCAGCTCGACCTGGTGATTACCATCGATACCGCCGTGGCCCATCTCGCAGGCGCCATGGGAAGGGAAACCTGGCTGTTGCTGCCGTTTGCCCCGGACTGGCGCTGGGGGGTGGGACGTGATGATTGCCCCTGGTATCCTACCCTGCGGCTTTTTCGTCAGGAACAACGGGGGGAGTGGACTCCCGTGCTTGAGCAGGTGGGGGAGGCATTGCAGGGCTGGTGAGCCGGTGTTGAGGGGGTTGCAGGGCGTAAAAAGGGGATGCCGGTCTGAACCGACATCCCCTCGTGGTGTGACAAGCAGCGGTATCGGTACAACAAGCCTATCCCGCCAGGTTAAACTCCTCGTGCAGCACCCGTACCGCCAGTTCGGTGTATTTCTCGTCGATCACCACTGAAATTTTGATCTCCGAGGTGGAGATCATCTCGATGTTGATGCTGTTCTTGGCCAGTACGGCGAACATACGGGTAGCCACCCCGGCATGGCTGCGCATGCCCACGCCGACGATGGAGATCTTGCTGATGTTCTCGTCCGATTGGACCTCCTTGGCCTGGATCTCCTTGGCTGCCTCGTTGGTGATCAGGAGCGCTTTTTTCAGATCGGCCTTGGTGACGGTGAAGGTGAA
>JAJYCS010000082.1 GCA_021778115.1 Deltaproteobacteria bacterium | reverse complement strand
TAGGAACGCTGTTCCTCCAGGCGGGGCCAGGGGATATGGGCACACACGAGGCTAGGCATGGACCGCCCCTTCCCCGGGCCGTCCCGGCTGGGGATCGGTATGCTGCACCAAGGCCTCCAGCTTGTCCACCGCAGCAGGGTCCCCCAGGACGATCAGGGTATCGCCATCATCGATGGCCGCCTGGGAATGGGGATTGAAGATCATCTGGCCGTGGACCTTCTTGATCCCGACGATGATCACCCCGGTCTCTTTGCGGAAGCCTGAACTCACCAGGGTTGCGCCGGCGAAACGGGAACCGTTGGGGATGGTGATCTCCTCCATCTGCAGGTCAAGATGCTCGCTGCCGGTGGCGATCTCGATGAAATCAACCACATTGGGGCGCAGGATCGATTGGGCCATCCGCATCCCGCCGATGCTGTATGGTGAGACCACCTTGTTGGCCCCGGCCCGTTTCAGCTTCAGCTCGGTCCCCTCCTCGCCGGAGCGCGCCAGGATGTAGAGATTGGGGTTTAAGCCCCGGGCCGTGAGGGTGATGTAGACGTTTTCCGAATCTGAGGTGACTACCGACACCAGACCGCTGGCCCGGTGGATACCGGCCCGGACCAGGGTCTCATCCTGGGTGGCATCACCCTTCATCCAGAGGTAGCGGTCATCATCGACCCGTTCAAGCACCTCAAGGTTGTGCTCCACCACCACAAACGGCACCCCGTTGGCGGCCAGTTCACGACAGATCATGGAGCCGATCCGCCCAAATCCGCAGATGATATAGTGCCCCTGCAGGGCGTCGATCTTTTTTTCCACCTTTTTTCTCCCGATAATCCGCTGGATCTGCCCTTCGAACATCAGCTGGGCCACACTGCCCACCAGATAAAAGAATACACTGACCCCGGTCACGATCAGAAACAGCGTGAAGACCCGCCCCGCGTCGGATAAGGGATGGACCTCGCCAAAGCCCACCGTGGCCACGGTGGTAATGGTCATATAGATGGCGTCCAGGAACGGCCAGCCCTCAAGCAGCATGTAACCGGCAGTGCCGATGATGGTGAGCAGCAGCAGGACGCTCACCGCAACCAGGATGCGTCGGAATGGGTACACAGGGTTCCCCCTTTGGGCAGGTGTTGCACTGTACAACCGGTACAGGTGCCGATTCAAGGGCTTTGATGACCGGCCGCTGAGAAAAATGCTGGCGGCGCAACAACGGAAACAAGACCAGAGAGGCGGAACCATTGACAAAAGCTGCATACTGTATACAATGTGCCAACCTTGCTCCGGAACGGACCGACCATGACTAAAAAAGCCAAGGAAAAGCATCTTACCCTGCGGGAGAAGATCCTGGAGAACATCCGCGATGCCATCATCTCGGGCAGCATGACGGCGGGAAGCCGCGTCTCGGAGCCGGAGCTGGCTGAACGGCACGGCATCAGCCGCACCCCGATCCGCGAGGCGTTCCGACAACTGGAATCGGAGGGCTACCTCACGGTCATACCGCGCAAAGGCGCCGTGGTAGCCGCCTTTACTGCAAAGGATGTGGAGGAGTTTTACGCCATCAAGAGCATCCTGGAGGGGTATGCCGCCCGCCGGGCCTGTGCCAAGCTCACCGACCGCGATATCGTCCGCCTGGAGGCGATCAACGAACGGTTGCGGACCATGGCCGATCAGGGTGACGTCAAACAGTTCTTCAGGGTCCACAACGATTTTCACGACCTGTTTATCAAGGCTTCCGACAACGACAAACTTCGTGATATGATCAACGGCCTGGTGACCCGCTTCCAGCGACTGCGGCTGATGTCCCTCTCGGTGCCCGGCCGTATGGCCATTTCCGTACAGGAACACGCCAAGATTATTGAGGCGTTCAGTAAACGGGATTGTGAAACCGCGGAAGCCTTAGTGCGGACGAACGCCGAATACGGCGGCAAGGTGCTGATGGATCGTGGCGGCAACCTGACCGCCATGCCGATAGACCTGTAACCGGGAGTGTTGATGCCGGGATCCGCTGCTGACATACGCCGCCAGATACCCAAGATGGACAAGGTGCTGGTATGGCCTCTCCTTGCCCCACTGGCCGCATCAGCCACCCACCATGAGCTGCGCGATGCGGTCCGGGAGGTGTTGGATCAGCTGCGTTGCCAACTGGTCTCGGGTTCGACTCCCGACCTTTCCCCGCACCATATCGTCCATCTGGTAGCCGACCAGTTGCGGCGGGCGCAGGCGCCCAGCCTGCGCCGGGTGATCAACGGCAGTGGCATCGTCATTCACACCAACCTAGGGCGTTCCCCCCTGGCTTTGGCTGCAGAGACGGCATTTAAGGAGACAGCCTGGGGCTACAGCAACCTGGAGTTCGACCTGGAGCGAGGGGAGCGGGGCGAACGGTACGTCCACGTTGAGCGGTTGCTCTGTGCGCTTACCGGCGCCGAGGCGGCCCTAGTGGTGAACAACAACGCCGCCGCCGTGCTGCTGGCCCTGTCCGGCCTTGCCAACGGCCGTGAGGTCATCGTCTCCCGGGGAGAACTGGTGGAGATCGGCGGATCGTTCCGCATCCCCGACGTGATGCGCCAGAGCGGCGCTACCCTGGTTGAAGTGGGCACCACCAACCGGACTCACCCCCGCGATTACCGCAACGCCATCACCGAGCAGACCGCCCTGCTGCTCAAGGTCCATACCAGCAATTTTGCCGTGGTGGGCTTTACCGCCGAGGTACAGACCGCCGAGATGGTGCAGATCGGCCGGCAGGCCGGTCTACCCACCATGGTGGATGCCGGCAGCGGTTGCCTGATCGATCTGACCCGCTTCGGCATCCCGGGCGAAGCAACGGTGCAGGAGCATCTCAAGGCCGGTGCCGACCTGGTCACCTTCAGCGGTGACAAGCTGCTGGGCGGCCCCCAGGCAGGGCTGATCGTCGGCAGTGGGGCCATCATCGGCCGGCTCAAGCGCCACCAGCTGCTGCGGGCGCTACGGATCGACAAGCTGACCCTGGCGGCCCTGGAAGCCACCCTGCGGCTGTACCGCGACGAGCGCCAGGCTCTGGCCTCGATCCCCACCCTGCGGATGCTGACCTGCTCCTTGGAGGAGCTGGATACCCGCATGCGCCGCATGCTGCGCCGGCTCCGCCGACAGCTCCCGCCGGGCATCAGCCTGAAACCGGCCAGCGGCACCTCCAGCCCGGGCGGCGGCTCGTTCCCCCTGCTGCAGCTTCCCACCCGTCTGATCGAGGTGACCGTACCAGGCCTTTCCGCCAACCGCCTCGAAGAGGCCCTGCTGGCCACCACACCGCCGGTGGTGGGACGCATCCAGCATGACCGTTTCCTGCTGGACCTGCGTACCCTGGCCGACGATGACCTGCCGTTTGTAACCACAGCCCTGGCCCAGGTACTGGAGCAGCAGCCATGACCACACCGCGGGCCTTTGCCGTGATACCGGCTGCCGGCATGGGTAAACGGATGGGAGCTGCCATCAACAAGCAGTACCTGCTGTTGGCCGGCAAACCGATCCTGGCCCACACCCTGACGGTGTTTCAGGCATGCGATCTGATTGCTGGGATCATCCTGGTAACCCCCCAGGATGAGATCCCCTTTTGCCAAAACGAGGTGGTAGAGCGGTACGGCCTGACCAAGGTGCTGGCCATCGTGCCGGGCGGGGCAGAGCGCCAGAACTCAGTAATGAACGGTCTGCTGGCGCTTGCAAACCAGACAGCAGAAGATGACATCGTCCTGATCCACGACGGGGTGCGCCCCTTTATTACCGCCACCCTGCTGCAGCAGAGCATCAGCGTTGCCGCAGGCGGTGCCGGCGCCCTGGTGGCGGTGCCCACCAAAGACACCATCAAGGTGGTGCATGACGGTCGGGTAACCGCCACCCCCGACCGGACCACCCTCTGGCAGGCCCAGACGCCCCAGGCCTTCCGCTTCGGGCAGATCATGCAGGCCCACCGGAAGGCCGATCAGGAAGGTTTTTTAGGCACCGACGACTGTTCACTGGTGGAGCGCTGCGGCGGCAGCATCAAGGTGGTGCCGGGCAGTTATCGCAATATCAAGATCACCACCCCTGAAGATCTGGTACTGGCGGAGGCGTTTTTGCAGCAGGACGCTGGAGGAAAACCATGACGACGCGCAGACAGATCCTGGTGGTGGACAACGGCGCCCAGGCCCCGCGTCTGGCGGCCCAGCTGCTCACCTCGATCGATTCCTTTGACCTGTATCACAGCGCAGAGTGCACCACGGCCTGCGACATGATCCCGGCCAGGCGCTTCGACCTGATCCTGCTGGGTTCGCCGGCTGACGCCGAATGTCTGCCCTCCTTGGGCAAATTGAAGGAACTGGGGTGTGACCCGGCGGTGATTGCGCTGTTGGATGCCGACGAGGCGGGACGCTACCTCGCCTGCCTGAAAGAAGGGGCGGTGGACTGCTTGATGGCCCCGTTCACCGTCGAAGAGCTGGTGAAACGGATGGAACGGGGCATGGCCATGAAGGCGCTGGATCGCGAACGGCAGGATTTCGTCTCCATGCTGTCCCACGACCTGAAAAACCCGATCACCGCAGTGATCGGCTCCGTGGACCTGGTCCGGGAACGCCGTCTGGGTCCCTTGAACGACGAACAGGCCGAATACCTGATGGCCGCCATCGACAGCTGTAACGAGGTGGTGGCCATGATCGACAACCTGCTGGATATCCACCGTTACGAAGCCGGTAAGATGCAGTTCCGCCGCCAACCGGTCAACCTGGCCGAGTTGGTGCGGCAGACCACGGCACGGTACCGTGGTATTGTCCAATCAGCCGACCTGACCCTCACCGCCATGATTGACGACGATCTGCCGGATCTGCAGATCGATCGGGATAAATTCACCCGCATCATTGCCAACCTGCTCAGTAACTCCGTCCGCTTTACCCCGGAGGGGGGGACGATCACCGTTACCTGCGCCCAGGGGGTTTCCGCCGACTCCCAGCTTGCCATTGTGCTGAGCATCAAGGACACCGGCGCCGGTATCCCGGCTGAAGATCTGCCGCTGATCTTCGACCGCTTCATCCAGGCTCACCATCACGGCAGCCGCGGCGGGGGTGGCAGCGGGCTTGGACTGGCCTTCTGCAAGATGGCGGTGGAGGCCCACGGCGGCGCCATCAGCGCGGCAAGCCGCGAGGGGCACGGCAGCGAATTCATCATCACCCTGCCGATTCCTGAGACCGCGGGTCAGACACCCTGAGAGGAGTTATCCCCATGCGTATCCGTCTTCTCCCGATCCTCGCCCTGTTCGTGTGCGTCTGTCTCCCCGCAGCCCCTGCCACGGGCCATGCAGGCGAACTCGATCTGACCAAGGCACTGGTGATCGGGCACGGACCGAAGACGGTGATCGAGTTTACCGATCCCGATTGTCCCTTCTGCCGGAAAGCGGCCGCCTATTTCAGCACCCGTACCGATCTGACCGCCTACATCTTCTTCATGCCATTGCCCAAACACCCCGAGGCGAAACGCAAGGCGCAGTACATCCTTTCCCAGCCCCATCCTGCCACGGCCTACCACGAGGTCATGGCCGGAAAACTGGATCACGTCGACATCCTCAAGCTGCATACCACCCCACGAGGCATCCAACTGCAGCGGCAACAGTTCGAGATTGCCCGCAAGGCCGGCATTGAGGCGACGCCGACCTTCATGCTGTTTGGCAGGATTGTGGAGGGGTTTGATCTGCCGGAGATCGAGGCGTTGTTGGGGAAACGGTAGGGGCGGGGGAGGGGAGCACGACCTGTATATCCGGCCCGGCACCGTGCGTCGGGCCTTCTGCTGCCGCAGGATAGGTCAGTATTCCAGCGGCATCTGTTTGACCTGTCCGGCCGTAAACACCGGCCCATCCTTGCAGACGTAGACGTTCCCCACATTGCAGCGCCCGCACTTGCCCAGGCCGCACTTCATCCGGTTCTCCAGTGTGGTGTAGATCGCCTCATCGCCGAAGCCCAGTTTCTCCAGCACCGGCAGGGTAAACTTGATCATGACCGGCGGACCGCAGACCAGGGCGATGGTGTTGCCGGCGCTGGGTGCTGCTTCTTCAAGGATGGTCGGCACAAAGCCTACCTTGCCGTCCCAAGCCGGGCCGTTGCCACCCGGATCCACCGTCTTCACCAGCCGCACGTCGCTGCGCTGCTGCCACTCTTCCAGTTCCCGCTTGTAGACCAAATCGGCCTCGGTCCGGGCGCCGTAGACAATGGTGATGTCGCCGAACTTGTCGCGCCAGTCCAGACAGTTCCAGATCAGGGTGCGCAGCGGCGGCAGGGCGATACCCCCCGCCACGAAGACCAGGTTCTTGCCATAGAACTGCTCGATCGGGAAGGAGTTGCCGTAGGGGCCGCGCACCCCCATGGTGTCGCCCGGTTCCAAGCGGCGCAACGCCTCGGTTACCCGCCCCACGGCCCGGAAGCAGCATTCGATGGCGCCCGTGCGGGTCGGCGACGAGGCGATGCAGAAGGTGGATTCGCCGGCGCCGAAGGCCGAGTACTCGCAGAATTGCCCGGCCCGGAACGTGAAGCGGTCCCGAACCTGTTCGTCCTGAAACACCAGCCGCAGGGTACGCACGTCCGGCGTCTCGTCGATCACCTCGGAAACGGTGGCCAGATAGGGCAGGTAGATGTTCTTGTTCGGATCGCACATAGCTTAATCGTTCGCCTTTTTCTCGATCTCTCCCAGTACCCCGGCGATGTCGATCCCCACCGGGCAGAGCCTGACACAACGACCGCAGCCGGTACAGAGGGTCTGACCGAACTTGTCGTCGTAGTATTTGAACTTGTGCATGATCCGGTTGCGGTACCGCTTGGGTTGCAGATCCCGTGGATTGTGACCGGAGGCGTGGTGGGTAAACTTCCAGAACCCGCAGGCGTCCCAGTACTTGCGCCGCTTGCCGGCCTTCTCCGTTCCCTCGTCCACGATATCGAAGCAGTGGCAGACCGGGCAGACAAAGGCGCAGGCGCCGCAGCCGACGCAGCGGGTGGCGATGCCATCCCAGGCCGGGTCCTCGAAATGGTCATCCAGCCAGGCCTTGATCCGCTTCAGATCAAAGGGGGTCGGCTGCGGCTGGGCCAGCGGCAGCGGTTCCCCATTGCCCGGCTCGCTGAACAATGCGGCGTAGGATCGGCACAGCGCCACACCCTTCTCGCTGTGGCCCTCTACCAGATAACCACCACTGGAAAGCGGGGTCAGCAGCAGATCCGCCCCCTTCGGCTCGTTGGGGGACAGGCCGACGGCGGTGCAGAAACAGGCGTCATCTGCCTGCGTACAGGCCAGGCCAATGATCGTGGTCTTAGCCCGGCGTTCAAGAAAAAAACGATCCTTATAATCCCAGGAAAAGACCGCATCCAACACTGGGATGGCGGCGGCGTCGCAGGGGCGCACCCCCACCAGTACCGTTTCAGGGAACAAGGCCGGATCGACATCCTGCACCTGCACCCCCTGCCCCTGTTTCTCGTAGGCCAGCAGGTCTTCGCAGACCGGAAAGAAGGCCTCCTTCACCGAACGGCGGGGCAGTTCGTCCAACACCAGTTCATCGGCTGCGGCAAGCGGCTCGTACAGGACGGTGCCGGCGTTGCGCCTCGGCCCCACCACCCGGGTCGCACTATCGATCAGGGCCTGGAGCAAGGCGTTAAAGTTATCAGCGGTAATCTGTTTGCGCATGGCGACCTTTATTTGATGAAACTCTCATCATCGGCTTCCGTGTAGGTAACCAGGGGGCCCTTATCCCGCACCTCGAACCCGGCCTCGCTATGGAATAACTCCTGCAGTTCCTTGGCCATCTTGCGGTTGAGGAGATTCAGGGGAATATCCATCG
>JAJYCS010000020.1 GCA_021778115.1 Deltaproteobacteria bacterium | reverse complement strand
CCGGACCTGGCGACAACGGCTGGGGGTCGCTGATGACACCGTAGTCGCCGTCATGGTGGCAAACTTGAGCAGGTACAAGGATCATGCCACCTTGTTGCAGGCCTGGCAACACCTGCTGGCCCGTGCTCATCCCGCTCAACCACCGCTTCTGGCGTTGGCCGGACGATGTGACGATCAGGCGGATCCGTTACGCCGCCAGGCCGCGCAGCTGGGGATTGAACACCGGGTGCGCTTCCTGGGGACGGTGGCGGACGTCTCCGGTCTGCTGGCCGCCGCCGATCTGTGTGTCCACTCCTCACGCAGCGAAGGGATTCCCAACGCTGTATTGGAGGCGATGGCGAGCGGTCTGCCGGTGGTCGGCAGCGCTATCCCCGGCATGCATGAGGCGGTGGGGGATGAGGGCAGCGCGTTTCTCGCGCCACCCGGTCAGCCCGCGTTGCTGGCCGACCAGCTGGAACGGCTGCTGGGGGATCAGGCCCTGCGTCGTGCTCAGGGGGAGGTCATGCGCAGACGCGCGGAAAATCTGTTCGGCCGTGACCGTATGTGTCGCGAGACCGTCGCCTTGCTGGAACAGTGCCTAGGGGAACCGTTATGAACCGGTTGCGCAGGTTGGTACTCTACGCCGTTGTCGCTTGTGGCCGCCTCATCGGCCGGCTGCTGCCGTTCCATAACCCGTCTGGTCTGTTCTTTTTCTTCCCCTTCTATCACACCGGCGGTGCTGAAAAGGTCCATGCCGACATTGTAAACTGTTTTACAGATGAACAGCCCTGGGTCTTCTTCACCAAAAGGTCGTGCAACCGGACATTTTGGAAACAGTTTACAGGCGCTGCCCGTTGTTTTGACTGCGGCCGGCTGCTCAAGTACAGCTATCCTATAAGCGTCGGTATTTTGGCAGGTCTGATCGGCAGGCACCCCGCGGCCCGGGTCTTCGGCTGCAACTCCCTTTTCTACTATCTGTTGCTGCCCCACCTGCCGCCCCATGTCCGGGCCACCGACCTGCTGCACGGTATGGGGGGAGGGGCGGAAGGTTTCGCCCTGCCGGTACTGGACCTTTTGGCCGAGCGGGTGGTGATTGCCGAGGGGGTACAGGACGAACTCCTGGCATTCTACCGTGCCGAAGGGGTGGACCGCCGGTTGGACGGCCGGATACGGGTTATCCCGAACCGGGTGGCGGTGCCGGCTGTCCGGCCGCACAAAACGGCTGATGGTACGCTGCAGGTACTGTTTGTCGGCCGGGGGAGCGAGGAGAAGCGGCTTCATCTCATCGGGCGGGCGGCCCGGCGTTGTGCAGAGGCGGGCCTGGACGTCGGTTTCACCCTGGTGGGGGATGTCGCTGCCTGGCTTGAGCCGGGTGACGTTCCGTACTGTCGGCTGACCGGTCTGGTTGTCGATGATGGGCAGCTTGCGGAATGCTACCGTCAGGCCGACCTGGTGCTGATTACCTCTAGCCGGGAGGGGTTTCCGCTGACGCTCATGGAGGGTATGGCCCAGGGCTGTGTACCTATCGCCACGGCGGTGGGTGGGGTGCCGGGGCATATCCGGCATCTGGAGAACGGCTGGCTGCTGCCGGCAGCGGATGACGCCGCCGTCGTGGAGGCGCTGCTCCAGGCGGTGAGAATCCTGACACAGGATCGATCCCTATTGTTGCGGCTTTCAAGCGTAGCGTTTCAGTATGCGACGGAACATTTCGGCAGTGAGCGGTTTTGTGCCCAGTACCGGCAGGTGATCAGGGGATGAGCATGCCGCTGGTCTCCGTGATCATCCCCTGCTACAATCAGGGGCCGTTTCTGGCAGCCTCCATCGGCTCGGCGCTGGCCTCCGATCATGACAACCTCGAGATCATCGTGGTGGACGACGGCTCCACCGATCCGGAAACGGTGCGTCTTTTGGAACAGCTCCGGTATCCCCACACCAGGCTGCTACGGCGGGAAAACGGCGGGCTGGCCGCCGCGCGCAACAGCGGCATCAGCGAGGCGCAGGGACGCTACATCCTGCCGCTGGACGCCGACGACCGGATCGGTCCCCAGTACCTACGCCGGGCAGTGGCGGTGTTGGAGGCCGACAGCGCCACAGGGATCGTCTACTGTCATGCGGAGAAGTTCGGGGCCGAGGCCGGTCCCTGGCAACTGCCCCGCTTCAGCCGGTGGCGGATGGCGCTGGGGAACGTGATCTTTTGCTCGGCGGTCTATCGCAGGATAGACTGGGAACAAACGGGCGGCTATGATGCAACCCTGCGGCGCGGCTGGGAGGATTGGGATTTCTGGCTGTCGCTTCTGGAACTGGGGCGGACGGTGCGCTGCCTGCCGTTTACCGGCTTTTATTACCGTAAGCGGCCCGTCTCCATGGCTGCCGGCATGGATTGGCGACTCAAGCTGGAGCTGCATCGGGGACTGATACACAGGCACGGGCGTTTTTTCGGCAGCTGGGCGGCCCGGCTCGCCTCGGTGCTGCCGCTGTATTACCGGTTGGCCGGAAGCGGCGTCTATCGTCATATCAAAAAGGGGGTGGGGCGTTAGGATGAAGATCGTCTTTTGGGCGCCGTTCGGCATCCGTCCCAAGGGGACGTTGCAGGCCCGCATGCTTCCCCTGGCCCAGGCGCTGCAGGCCCGAGGCCACGAGGTGACCGTGGTGGCGCCCCCCTACACCAATCCGGAGGATGCCGGGCTGGTGGAACTGGTGGGAGGGGTGCCGGTGCGGAACATCCTCCTCGGACCGCTACGCGGTATGGCGGCGGCACCGCTGTACGCCTGGCGTATGCTGCGGGAGGCCCTACGGCACCAGCCGGAGCTGATCCATCTGTTCAAACCCAAAGGGTATGGCGGGTTGGCGGCCCTGCTGCTCCTTGTGCTGCGGAGATGCGGTCTGCGGCTGCCGCCGCTGGTGGTGGATGGCGACGACCGTGAGGGGACCGGCGGGATGAACGAACTGCTCCCCTACCGTTGGCCGGAAAAACGGCTGTTCGCCCTCCAGGAACAGTGGCTCACCCGCTGGGCAGATGGTGTCACCGTGGCCTCCAGAGCCTTGGAAACCCTGGCCTGGGGCATGGGGGCACGACGGCAGCAGACCCTGTATCTGCCCAACGGCCCGGTGCGGCGGGAGGGTGGCGCACGGCAGCGGGGACGGGAACGGTTCGGCATTGCCAGCGATGCGCCGGTACTGCTCGTCTATACCCGTTTTTTCGAGTTCACCCAGGAACGGCTCCATCAGGTGCTGGAACAACTCTGCCGGCGGCTGCCGACCCTCGTGGTGCTGGTGGTGGGGCAGGGGAGACAGGGGGAGGAGGAGGCCCTTGCACAGGCTGCAATCCGGGGCGGCTACCGTGCCCGGCTGATCCTGGCCGGCTGGCAGGAGCCCGATGCATTGCCCGATTGTCTGGCAGCGGCCGATGCCGCCCTCTACCTGTTTGACGATACCCTGATAAACCGGACCAAATGCCCGGCCAAACTGGCTGAGCTGGCAGCGGCCGGTCTGCCGCTGGTTGCCGAACGGGTGGGGCAGATCGCCGAATATCTGGTCCAGCATGAAAGCGGGCTGCTGGTGGAACCGGGGGATGGCGACGGCCTGGCCGTGGCGGCGGAGCGGCTCTTGACCGACCGTGACCTGGCTGGCCGTCTGGGGCAGGCCGCAGCCTGGCGCATGGTCACCGACTTCGGTTGGGAATCAGCCGCCACAAGGCTTGAGCGGCTCTACGGTGAGGTGCTGCGGAGATGGCGGTAAAATCGCGTAACTGGCCGGTCGTGCTCTGCCTGCTGGCCCTGATGGTCGCCCTGTTCAGCCCGATCCTGTTCACCGACAAGATCGTGCGGGCGCCGGATATCCTGAACGAGTTCTACTGGGGGGTGTACAACGCCTTTGGGAAATCGCTTTGGTCCCTGCTGCGGATCGATCTCTCCAGCGCCGGCTGGAACCCGTACATCAACAGCGGCTACACCAATGACGGGGCCATGGCCTCGATGCAGTTCCTGTACCCCTACCGCCTGATCTTCGGGCTGATCCCTGCCCCGGCCAGCGTGGCCTGGTTCATGGTGCTGCACCTGTTTGCCGGCGGGGTGGGTACCTACTGCTACTGCCGTCTGGTGGGCTGTTCCCGTCTGGGCGCCCTGTTCGGCGCCGTGGTGTTCGCCCTCTGCACGGAAAACGTCTCCCTCATCAACGCCGGCCATGTGATGAAGATCGCCACCATCGCCTATGCGCCGTGGGTCTTCTACTTTCTGGAGCGGGGGTTCCGCTCGGAACGCCTGTTCCACTACCTCTGCGCCGGCATGGTGCTGGCCTTCCAGTTCTTCAACACCCACTGGCAGATCGCCTACGACACCTGTCTGGCGGTGGGGCTCTACGTGTTCCTGCGGCTTATGGCCGGGGCGGTGGCGGGGGAGGGGTGGCGACCGCAGGGGAGGACCGTGGCCCTGTCGCTGCTGATGGTGCTCTTTTTCCTCACCGCCGCCGCCATCTCCCTGGCGCCCCTGGCCAGCTGGTCCCAGAATACCAACCGGGGGGGACAGTCCGGCGCCAATCAGGGGAAGGGGGGGCTTGACCGGGACGAGGCGATGATGTGGTCGCTGCCGCCGGAGGAGACCGCCTCGCTGGTGATTCCGGGGCTCTTCGGGCTTTCCCGGCAGGAGGCCGGCGACCAGCCGGCGCCGGGTCAGGTCTACTACTGGGGCCGGATGGTCTTCACCCAGACCGCCTCTTACTTCGGTCTGCTCCCCTGGCTGCTGTTGCCGCTGCCGCTGTTGTTCCGCCGGGATCGGATCACCATCGCCGCCCTGGTGGCGGTGGCCGGCGGGTTGCTTTTTTCAATGGGGAAATACACCCCGTTGTACCCCCTGCTGTACGACTATCTCCCGGGGATCAACCGGTTCAGAGTCCCCAAGATGATGCTGTTCATCACCGCCTTCGGTCTGGCGGTGCTGACGGCCCGGGGGGTGGACAGCCTACGGGACGATGAGACCCCTGCCGACCCCCGTCTGCAGTACTGGCTCTACTGGCTCTGTTCCTTCCCGTTGGTCCTGGTGCTGCTGCTCTGGATCGAGCGGCTCTTCGGCGCCACGGTCAGGGAGTGGCTGATGGCGCTCCTGAGCCGGCCTACCCGCTACCAGCAGGGGGTGCAGCTGGTGGCTGACCGGTGGGGGAACCTGGAACGGGAGACCGGCATCGCCCTGGCCTTTGCCAGCGCCTATGCCCTGGTGCTGCTGGCCATGGTGCGGCGTCGCGGTCTGGTCGTTATCGGCAGCCTCTTCCTGTTGGCCCTCGTGGTGGCTGACCTCTGGCGGGTGGATCGGCAGTTTCTGGTGCTGACCAAGGCGCCCGAGCGCCAGGGGGTGGTCGCCCAGACCCCGGCCATGGAGTGGATTCGGACCCAGGAACGGGCCGTTGCAGCTGCTGGGGTGCCGCAGGATCGGGTCTTGCTCCTGGGGGGGGGGGATCCGATGCAATACGCGTCGGCCGGGATACCGGTCCTCTTCACCGCCAATGCCGTGCAGAAGCGGCGGTGGCAGGAGTATCTGGATGCCCTGACCCTGCAGTCGGCGTTGCCGTCCCTTATGAACGTCCGCTGGCTGGTGGCTGATCAGCACCTGTACGCACGGGCCGGGGCTGCCTTTGGCGCCGCCTATCGCCCTGTCTTCACCGGGGGGGGTGAGGTGGTGTTGGAGAACCGGCAGGCGCTGCCCAAGGCCTGGCTGGTCGACCGGGTGACGGTGGTGCCCAATCCGGCGCAGTGTCTCCGGCTGTTGCAGGACCCGGCCTTCAGACCCCGTGAGCGGGCCCTGGTGGAGACCCCGCCCCCGTTCCCGCTCCAGGGGGGCGTCGCTTCAGGGGAGGTGCAACTGCAGCGGTTTGAGGCGGAGCGGATCGACCTTACGACCCGCACCAGCGTCAACAGCCTGCTGCTGCTGGGGGAGAAGTACCAGCAGGGGTGGCGGGCCACCGTTGATGGCCGGCCGGTGGCCATCATACCGGCCGATCATATCCTGCGGGGCCTCTATCTCACCCCTGGTCTCCATCGCGTGGAGTTCCGTTTTGACCCGGCGCCGTTCAAGATCGGCAGAGGGCTTACCCTCTGCTCCTTCGCCCTGTTTGCCCTGTTCGCGTTTCGCGAGTGGTTCCTGAGAAAGCGCAATGCCGACGGTCTCCCCTGATCCCCTGTCCCAGGTACCTGAAGGTGTTACCCGTGATGAGCTGCGACGGTTCGGCCTCACCCTGTTGCAGCCGAAAAACGGCTACCGTTTTACCCTCGATCCGTTACTTTTGTGCGATTTTGCCGGCGCAGCCATGGAGTCAGCCATAGCCGACCTAGGGACCGGCAGCGGTGTGATGGCCCTGGTATTGGCGCGGATGGCGGGCAAAGCCACCGTGACCGCCCTGGAACTGGATGGCGCAACGGCGCAACTGGCGAGGGAAAATGCGCGGTTGAACGGGCTTGAGGGGCGCATCAGGGTCCTGCATGAGGATCTCCTGCAGGTCCGACGGCATCTGCCGGTCTCCTGCTGTGACCTGGTGGTCAGCAACCCGCCGTACCGCAAACAGGGGAGGGGACGGCTCAACCCCGATCCCGCCAAACGGGTGGCCCGCCACGAGACTACGGCCGGGCTGGCCGATGTTCTGGACGCGGCCAAGTATCTGGTGAAACCGGCCGGCAGGATCTGTCTGGTCTATCACCCCGACCGTCTGGTGGAGCTGCTGGTGGCGGCAACTGCCCGAAATCTCTCCCTGGTCAAGCTACGGATGGTGCATGGGACGCCGTTGGCCGATGCCAAGGTCCTTCTCCTGGAACTGGTCAAGGGACGGCCCACAGCCGCTCTGCGGGTGCTGCCGCCCCTGATCGTCCGGAGCGACGGCGAGCAGTACACCGATGAGGTCCGGGCGCTCCTGATCGGAAATTGAAAAGGGCGCCGAAGGGCGCCCGTGTACGGCAACAGGGGTGGGTTGTCGCTACTGTTTGATGAACAGGGCCAGCTCCATCACCTCGTCATCACCCAGGTGGATAGGAAAGAGCAGACCGCGGTAGCCGGAGGGTACCGCCAGACCGGTCTGCGGCGGATGCAGGGTGATGGGGGGATGGATATCAAGGACCATGCCGGACTGGGAGGTCTTTGCCACCACATTGCCGCAGACGATGTTGGTAAACTCCATCACCGTGTCCTCCAGCACCTCGATCGGCTCGTGATCCACCGCCTCTTCCCTGAGGATCGCCCTAGCTACGGTCTTCTGCATCCCGGCGGAGACCGACAGCAGATAGCGGGCGGCAGCGTCACCGCTGAAGTCCATGCTGGCGATCATGGCGTTACCGGCAATCTGCTGGACCTCCCGGCATTTTCCGGGTCGAAACTGCACCCCCAGCACCCGGGTGATCATCTTGTAGGTCAGGTCGACGGCGGTCTCCCAGATGGCCCGGTTGGCAAGCCAGTCCGGCAGTTCGATCCGGTCGGCCACGTAACGGGCCTGGTCCTCCTTGAAGGCGGCCAGGTGGTTTTCCAGCTGTTCGGCGCTGAGTGCCCCCACCTTGACCAGGGCCTCGCCGATGTAGAGGTGGGTGGCCTTCTGGCGGGCGATCACCTCCTGTAGCTGATCAGCGGAGAGTATCCCCAGCTCCACCAGCAGATCCCCCAGCTTCATATCCTTCGACAGCTGGGCTCCATGGGCCCGTTCGATATCCGCTGCGGTGATGTAGCCCATAGCCACCGCCATTTCTCCCAGCTTCAGGTTGGTCCGCTCCTGCAGCTCGATGGCGTGCAGCAGCGATTCGCTGGTGACGGCCCCCTGTTCGATCAGAAATTGTCCAAAAAATTTTACCGCCATATCGGTATCCCCTCGGATGCTCCTGCAGCAGCAGTTGTAACCTGCTACAGGGTACGCAGGATGTTCAGGACGTTGTCCGGCTCAAACGGTTTGGCGATCACGTTTTTTGCCCCCAGTTTGATCGCCTCGGTAAATTTGTCTCCCACTCCACCCAGAGAGGTGACCATTACCACCTTGACGGCCTTGTCCAGCACCATCAGGCTGCGCAGGGCGGTCAGGCCGTCCATGCCGGGCATGTTCATGTCCATGCAGATGATATCGGGGTCTTCGCTGTGGTTCATCTTGATCGCCTCGGCCCCGTTCTTGGCATGGCCGACGCAGACGAGATCACCGGATTCGTTGATTATCTTCTCAAGCTGGCGGGCGACGGAGAGGCTATCGTCGACGACGAGGACCTTCTTCATGGACACCTTACCTCCCAGAGTAGCGATCAGTGTCTGTGCCGGACGGCACGGCGGGAGAAACTGTAGCCTAAGACGGGGTAAATGTCAAAATTGATTCTGCCACACTTTCCCCTTTTGCCACCTGTGGCGGCATGGTATACATGCAGCCGTTCGTAGTTATTCACGCCATAGAAGCGTAAGGAGCGCCCATGAATCTGCACCGTCTTATCCCTGTTGTTGTGATGACTGCTAGCCTGTTGCTGCCCGCCCTCTGCCGTGCCGCCGATGCCGCCCCCCGTACGGCGCCGGCCCCGGTGGCGCAGCCACTGCCCGATCCGGTGGCCCGGGTGAACGGCGCGCCGATAGCGGCCGCCGATCTTGAACGGGCCTACACGGCCCTTGCCTCCAGCCAGGGGGCCCACATCCCCCCCGGCCAGGAGCAGGCGGCCCGCAAGTATGTGCTGAATCAGCTGATCTCTGCCGAGATGATGTACCAGATGGCCCAGAAGACGACCGTACCCGATCTGAACAAGAAGATCGACGACTCCCTGGCGCACCTGAGGGGACGTTTCAAGAACGATGACGAGTTCCGCAAAGGGCTCGCCCAGCAGGGGCTCACCGAGAAGGAACTGCGTGAGTTGATCCGCCGCAACGTGGTGATCGAGAACTACATCAAGCAGACCATCGCCGACAAGGTCACGGTGACCGATCAGGAGGCCAAGGCGTTTTACGATAAAAACCCGGAGACCTTCACCCTGCCGGAACAGGTGCGGGCCAGCCATATCCTGATCACCGTCGATCCCAAGGCGAGCGTGGCGGACAAGAAGAAGGCCCGGGTCAAGGCGGAGGATATCCTGAAAAAGTTGCAGGCCGGCGCTGATTTTGCCACGCTGGCCAAGGAGTACTCCGGTTGCCCCAGCAGCAAACAGGGGGGGGATCTGGGGTATTTCAGCAAGGGGCAGATGGTGAAGCCGTTCGAGGATGCCGCCTGGGCCCTGAAGCCGGGGCAGTTGAGCGGCGTGGTGGAGACCCAGTTCGGCTACCACATCATCAAACTGACCGAGCGGCGCGGCGCGACCAAGATACCGTTTAGCGCGGTGAAGGCCAAGATTGAGGAGAACCTCAAGGAACGGAAGATCGGCGAGCAGGTCAATGCCGCGCTGGAGGCGGCCAAAAAGAGCGCCAAGATCGAGATCAACCTAAAGTAACGTCCTCTGGGCTGGTGTGCCGTCGGGGGCCGTCCTTCCGCAGGAGGGGCGGCCCCGTTTGTCGGGGGTTGCGGCGGAGCGTTTTCGTGCTACCCTGTATCTGTCGGGCGCCGGATGGCGCCGGCAGCAGGATTCCCCACCCGCGAGGCATCCATGATCCGTGTCCTGATTGCCGACGATCATCAGATGTTCCGTCAGGGGCTTGCCGGCCTGATCGCCGCCAGCCCCGATCTTGAACTGGTGGCCGGTTGTGCCGATGGCGCCGAGGCGCTGCGCCTCATCCGCAGTCATCGGCCCGATGTGGCCCTGCTGGATATCTCCATGCCGGGGATTGACGGTATCTCCCTGGCGGCTTGCCTGCAGCGGGAAGGGTTGGCGACGGCGACCGTCGTCCTCACCGGCCATGACGATCCGGTGGTCTGTGAGCAGGCCAAAAGCGCCGGGGTGCGGGGGTTTCTCCGCAAGGGGGAGGCCTTTGAAAACCTGGTGGCGGTGATCCGTCAGGTGGCGTCCGATCAACGGGCCGGCAAGCAGCGTGTTGTCACCCGCCCCCCTGAGCGGCAGCCTCTTACCGACCGGGAGCGGGAGGTGCTGGGCCATATCGCCCGGGGTATGAGCAACCGGCTCATCGCCGCGACCTTGGGGGTGAGCGTCAAGACCGTGGACAGCCACCGCTGCAACCTGATGAACAAGCTCGACCTGCACAGCACCGCAGAGCTGGTGCGTCACGCCCTGGCACTGGGGCTTGCCTGACCCTTTTCTCCTATTCCCCGTTGTACAACCGTAGTTTCTTCTAGGGTGTTCACCCGATGGTGGCCTGCGGCGCGGTGCGGTATACTGGGTGTATCGTACTCATTGCCACCCCGGAGTCGTCTCCCCATGTCGAGCGCCAACTGTTGTCCCCCCCTGGTAGTTGGATGACCCGTTCCACCCCGTCGACCTCCCCGTTGCCCAACGGCCGCCGTTTCCATCCGGTGGCCCGGATGGTGGCTGCGCTGGGGCTCATCCTCACCGGTATCCTCACGGTATCGCTCTGGTGGCAGTCGCGGCAGGAGTTCCTCGACGACTTTGCCTATGATGCGGCGATGCAGGCCCGATCGGTTACGGGCTACCTCACCGCGCAGCTGCAGGAACTCTCGGCGCTGCAGCGGTTCATCGAGGAGGATACGGGGTTCGATTACGCAACGTTTCAGGCCTTTGTCCGCCCCCTGCTGCAACGGAAGGGGATGCAGGCGGTGGAGTGGGTGCCACGGGTGACGGCCGGGGACCGCCCCTCCTTCGAGGCCCAGCGGCTCTATCCCGGCCGTTCCTCCCTGGGGATTACGGAACGTGGGGCGGACGGGCGTCTGGCGCCAGCAGCGGCGCGCCCCCGGTACTACCCGGTGGCCTTTGCGGCGCCTCTTGTGGGGAATGAGCGTGCGGTCGGATATGACCTGGGCTCCGACCCCGTGCGGCTGGCGGCCCTTGAGGCCGCAAGGCGTACCGGCCGCCCCCAGGCAACGGCGCCGATCAGACTGCTGCAGGAGCGGCAGACCCAGGCCGGTTTTCTGCTGTTCATGCCGGTGCGGCGTCAGGGGCAGACCATCGGATTTGCCCTGGGGGTCTACCGGGCCGGCGATATGCTGGCCGCCGCTCTGCAGTATCCCCGGGTCAAGAGCCTGGATACGGCCTTCCTGGATCGTGGGGCCCCGACTGGTGAGGCGCTACTGGCCACCTGGCGCCGAAGCCCGGAGGCATCTGCGGGTTGTTTTCTGAAGGCCCGGCTCTTTCCCCTGCCGGAGGCGTACTTTCCCCTCCGCCTAGCCGGCCGGGACTGGGCCATCCGTATCGCCGCAACGCCTCAGTATCAGGATCGATACAGCTCCCTGGCCTTTTTGGGCATCCTGCCGGTGGGGCTGCTGCTCACCCTCCTCACCGCCTACCAGCTCCACCGGTTTCTGCGGCTTCAGGAACGGACCATCGCCTTTGAGCGGAGCCAGCTCCGCACCCTCTTCAACACCGTGCCGGACCTGATCTGGATGAAGGACCCCCAGGGGGTCTATCTGGCCTGCAACCGCCGCGTCGAGCGGCTGTTTGGCCATTCTGAGGAGGAGATCGTCGGCAGGACCGATTACGACCTCGTTGACCGTGAACAGGCCGATGCCTTTCGTCGGCACGACCAGGAGGCGATCCGAGCCGGCGGGGCCAGCCGCAGTGACGAGTGGGTTACCTTTGCCGACGACGGTCACCGGGAGCTGGTGGGGACCATCAAATGTCCGGTGTATGGCGCAAAAGGGGAGTTGATCGGCGTGCTTGGCGTGGCGCGGGACATCACCGCGGCCCGTGAGGCCACCCAGGCCCTCAAGGCGGCCAACGCTGAGTGGGAACGGACTTTTGACGCCATGCCGCAGCTGATATTCATCATCGATGCCCAGCACCGGATCCTGAAGATCAACCAGGCGGCCCAGCGACGTCTGGGGGTGACCCGCGAAGAGGCCACCGGGGAATTCTGCTACCGCTGCATGCATCAGGCCGATGGGCCACCTTCCTTCTGTCCCCAGCGCCAGACCCTGGCCGATGGCGGCTGCCATCTGGAGGAGGTGCTGGTGGAGCGGTTGGCGGAGTACTATCAGGTCAGCACCACCCCGCTCTTTGATGCGGCGGGGAACTATCAGGCCACCATCCATATCGCCACCGATATCTCGGAGCGCCGGCAGCACGAGCATGCACTGGAACAGGCCTATCAGGCTGCCGAGGCGGCAAACCGCGCAAAGAGCGCCTTTCTGGCCACCATGAGCCATGAACTGCGTACCCCGATGAACGGGGTCCTGGGGATGGCGCAACTCTTGGAGCTCACCCCCCTGGGCCCTGAACAACAGGGGTATCTGCAGGACCTAAAAGGCTCGGCGGAGAATCTCCTCGTCCTGCTGAACGATGTTCTGGACCTCTCTCGGATCGAGGCGGGGCGGCTGGAGCTGGAGCTAGCCCCGTTCCCCCTGCGGCGGGTAACGGTGGAGAGCTGCGCGGTCTTGGGGGCATTGATCGAACGGAAGGGGCTGCGGCTTGATCTGGCAGGGTTTGAGACCTTGCCCGAGCAGGTCAGGGGTGATCAGGTCCGGTTGCGTCAGGTTCTGATCAACCTGGTGCATAACGCGGTCAAGTTCACCGAGCAAGGGGTTGTCAGGATAACGGCCCGGCTGTTGCACCAGGAGGCGGGCCGGGTGCTGGTCTCCTGGGAGGTGGCCGATACCGGGATCGGCATACCGCCTGATCAGCTGCAGCGGATCTTCGAACCGTTCACCCAGGCCGACAGCTCCACCACCCGCCGCTTCGGCGGCACCGGCCTGGGACTCAGCATCTGCCGTCAGCTGGTGGAGCTGATGGGGGGGACCATTGGGGTGGACAGTATCGGAGGGGGCGGCAGCACCTTCCGGTTCACCGTGCCGTTTCAGGCTGTTCCGTTGGATGATCCCGCTGCCGAGTCTCCCGAGCCGGAATCCGGTCATCCCTTCCCCACCGGTTGCAGGGTGCTGGTGGTGGAGGATAACGCCACCAACCGGGCGGTGGCCCTGGGACTCCTCGCCTCCCTGGGATGCCGGGCCGATGCGGTAAATAACGGTGTCGAGGCGCTGGAGGCCCTGCGGCGGGTCCCGTACGATCTGGTGCTGATGGACTGCCGTATGCCGGTGATGGACGGCTACGAGGCCACCCGTCGGATTCGAGCCGTCGACTCGACGATGCTGAACCCTCGGGTGACGGTGGTGGCCATGACCGCCAACGCCATGGCCGGCGATCGAGAGGCCTGCCTGGAGGCCGGTATGGACGACTACCTTGCCAAACCGCTCAGGCGTGAGCAACTGCTGACGATCCTTACCGGTCTGCCCCGACCGACAGCCGCTCCTGCAGCGCCGGCTGTCGGTGCAGCGGCATCCGGTGGCCCCCTGTTTGATGCCGGCGATCTGCTGCGCCGGATGGGGGGGAGCCGGGAGTTGGCAGGCACGGTCATTTCCCTCTTTGTGGAGGACATGCCCAACCAGCTGCAGGCCCTGCAGCGGGCAGCGGCATCCACCGACGGCGCCGTTGCCCACAGCGTTGCCCATGCCGTCAAGGGGGCGGCTGCCAGCGTGGGGGCCGTACAGCTCTTCACTGTTGTCCGCGCCCTGGAGCTGTCGGCCGGCCAAGCTGACTGGGATGGTGTTGCAGTGCATTTGTCGCAGCTTACGAAGGATTTCGAGCGTTTCCGGCTGGAGGTGGAGGCGCAGGGATGGAGGGGCCGAACATGAACTGCCTGAAACAGCTCTCAGTGCTCTACGCGGAGGATCACGCCCCCACTCGGACTTGGTTCGGCGCGCTCTTGGCCCAGCGGGTGGGGGAGTTGCGCTTGGCAGCCGATGGTCGCCAGGCCCTGGCGCTGCTGCAGGAGGCACCGTGCGATCTGCTGATGACCGATCTCTGCATGCCCGGCATGGGGGGGATCGAGCTCTGCCGTCAGGCCCGTCTGCAGTGGCCTGAGCTGTCGGTGATCATCCTCAGTGTGGTGGATGAGCGGGAACAGCTCCTGGAGACCCTGAACCTGGGGGTGGACGGCTACCTGCTCAAGCCGTTGGACGTCACCCGGCTGGACCAGGTCCTGATGCGGGCTGCGGAGCGTTTCAGGGCGCGGAAGGAGCTGGAACGGAGCGAGGCGCGGTACCGGCTCTTGTTTGCCGGCGTCAACGACCCCCTCTTCGTCTATCCGTTGACCGTTGAGAACAGACCGGGGCTTATTCTGGAGGCCAACGATGCGGCCTGCACACTGTTCGGCTACAGCCATGCCGAGCTGCGGCAGATGCGGCTCCCCCAGCTCTGCTCCGGGGGGTCCCCCTGCGATGAGGATGCCTGCATCAGGCACCTGCTGGCCTGTGAGAGCTGCCTAGTGGAACGGGACCTGGTCTGCAAGGACGGACGGATTATCCCCACCGAGCTCAGCTGCCGGTTTCTCCCCGTTGATGACGGGATCCAGGTGGTGACCACGGTCCGGGATATTACCCCGCGGCGGCGTCACGAGGAACTGTTGCGCTACACCGCCACCCATGACCCCCTGACCGGCCTCTTCAACCGGGCCTACTTCGAGGCGGAACGGGATCGTCTCATCAGGGGGCGGACCACGCCGGTCTCGGTGCTGATGGCCGATCTTGACGGTCTGAAACTGGTGAACGACCAGCACGGTCATCAGGCGGGGGATTCGGTGCTGCGTCAGGCGGCGCAGCTGCTCCTGGCCGCCTGCCGGGCCAGTGACGTCGTGGCCAGGATCGGAGGGGATGAGTTCTACATCCTGCTGCCCGGCGTCGATGCCCCTGGGGTCGCCTCGGTGATGGAGCGGATCCGGCGGCTGATGGCAGCGCCCCAGGGGGGACGCGCGGTGGCCCTCTCCCTGGGGTGCGCCACCTGTGACGACCCGTCCCTGCTGGACCAGGCGTTGGACCAGGCCGACCGTAATATGTACGCGGATAAAGCGGTACGACGCAAACGGCTGGAGAACGGCGCCGGTGAAGGGTGCCGGCCTGAGGCAGCCGGACACCGCACAAGGAGAGGTGCATGTTGAAGCATATGAAGATCAACCTGAAGTTGTTGCTCTTGGTGACGGTACCGATCATCGGCCTGTTGGCCTTTGGCTCCCTGGCGGTGGTGGACCGCCTCCAGACGCTGCGGAACATCCGGGAGACCCAGGTGCTGGTGGGCTTCTCGATTCGTTCCGGGGCATTGATCCACGAACTGCAAAAAGAACGGGGACTTTCAGCCGGTTTTCTCTCCACGAGGGGGGGGAAGTTCGGTGATGCCTTGCGGGGACAACGCCGCGAGAGTGATCGCTGTCAAGAGGAGCTGGAGCGTTTTCTGGGCGGTAGGTGGGACGAGCTCGCGCCGGTCCGTCCGGAACTGCAGCGACTCAGAAATGCACTGGCGGGCCTCCATGACCTGCGGACAAAGGTGGACGGCCAATCTCTCCAGGCAACGGATGCCATAGCCGCCTACACCGTGCTTATCCGGGCCAATCTGGACGCCATTGCCGTGATCCCCAGAGTGAGCCGGAGCAAGGAGATCAGCATGGCGGCGGTTGGTTACGATGCCTTTCTAAGCGCTAAGGAGATGACGGGACGGGAACGGGCCGTCATGAACGCCGGCTTCAGCGCCGACCGGTTCGAACCGGCGCTTTACCTGAAAATACCGGCCCTTCTGGCCGACCAGCGTGCCTACCTGGGGTTGTTCAAAAACTACGCCGATCCGGTTGCGGTGCGGGCCTTTGAGGATCGGAGCAGTGCGACGGCCTTCACCGCGGTTGAGGGGTATCAGAAGATCGCCCTGGCAAAGGGGCTCACCGGTGGCATGGGGGTGCAGCCCGAACAGTGGTTCGCCACCATCACCGCCAAGATCAACCTGATGAAAGAGGTTGAAGACCTGCTGGCAAAGCGACTTGACACCCTTTCCGCCCGGCAGGCGCAGAGGGCGTTTGCCGCCATGCTGATCAGTCTGGTCCTTACCCTCGTTCTGTCGGTCCTCTCGGTCTGGCTCGGCATGGTCCTGATCCGGGGGATCACCCAGCCGCTCCACCAGCAGATCGACATGCTGAAGGATATCGCCGAAGGGGAGGGGGATCTGCGTCGCACCCTGCCGGAGGACCGTCGCGACGAACTGGGGGAGGTGGCTCACTGGTTCAATCGCTTTATCGCCAATATCCAGACCATCATCGTTCAGGTGGCCGGAACCACGACACAGGTCTCTACCGCCTCGACCCAACTGGAAGGAACCGCGGAACAGATCGCCACCGCCGCCGAGGAGGTGGCGGCCCAGTCACTCACCGTGGCAACCGCCGGCGAAGAGATGTCCGCCACCTCCCATGACATCTCCCGCAACTGTAACGCCGCGGCCGGCGTTGCCAATAGCGCCAGTCGAATGGCGGCCGAGGGGGCGGAGGTGGTGCAGGAGACCCTGCGCGGGATGGATCAGATAGCCCAGCGGGTGCGGGAGGCGGCCCGGACAGTAGAATCGCTGGGGGCCCGTTCCGACCAGATCGGCGTCATCGTCTCCACCATCGAGGATATCGCCGACCAGACCAATCTGCTGGCCTTAAACGCCGCCATCGAGGCGGCCCGTGCCGGGGAGATGGGGCGAGGCTTTGCCGTGGTGGCAGACGAGGTGCGGGCGCTGGCGGAGCGGACCGCCCGTGCCACCCGCGAGATCAGTGGGATGATCAAGGGGATTCAGACCGATACCGAGGGGGCGGTCACCAGTATGAACAGCGGCGTGCAGGTGGTTGAATCCGGGATGGACAGTTCCCGGAGGTCCGGCCAGGCACTGCAGCAGATCATGGAGGCGATAGCGGAGGTCACCATGCAGATGAACCAGATCGCCACCGCTGCTGAGGAACAGACCGCCACCACCAGCGAGATCTCGGCCAACATCCACCAGATCAGCGTGGTGGTGCAGCAGACCGCCCAGGGGGCCCATGAGACCGCCGGCGCCGCCGCTACCCTGTCGCAATCGGCTCGCGGGCTGGAGCGTCTGGTGGGGCGGTTCAGCTGGTAGCGGAAGACGGTGAAAGCTTGATAGGTAACTGCCAAGGGGGGGCGTGTGGAACAGTCTGATAGGATAGGGGAGGCGGTACGCCGCCTGGCAGGTAGAAGATATGGGCTCAGCTATTTGCCCGTTGTCACGTTTGGTGTCTCGCTGCTTATCACCCTGATCCTCTGGAATTTGTATGACAACAGCCTGAGGGCCCGGGCAGAGTCCGTATACCTCGACAAGACGGAAAACATCGTCACCCGGATCGTCATGAGGTTGCACGATCACGAGCAGGTCCTCCGTGGGGCTGCCGGTCTGTTCAGCGTCAAGTACGACGTGACCCGTGCCGACTGGCGTCATTATGTATCATCACTCCAGCTTGACGAAAGCAATCCCGGCATACTGGGTGTCGGGTTCAGCAAATGGCTCACCCCGGCTGAAAAGGAGGAAAACATCCGCGCCATCCGCGCTCAGGGTTTTCCGGAGTACACAATCCACCCTGCGGGGGATCGACCCGCCTATACCTCCATTATCTATCTTGAGCCGTTCAACTGGCGTAATCAGCGCGCCTTCGGTTATGACATGTATACTGAGCCGATACGTCATGCCGCGATGGCACGGGCGAGGGATCAGAACACCACCACCGTTGCCGCCAAGATTATCCTGGTGCAGGAGACCGCAAAGGACAAACAGAGCGGAATGCTGATGTATGTGCCGGTCTACCGCCAGGGTATGCCGCTTGACACCCCGGCACAACGGCGCAGTGCGTTGTATGGGTTTGTCTACAGCCCGATCAGGATGAATGATTTTGTCTACGGGACTCTGGGAAAGCTGCCGAATGATATTGCCGTTACCATCAGCGTGGCCGGTACTCCATCGCACGACAATCTGATGTTCGATAGTGTTTCAGCCGAGAAACAGGTGCTACCCCGGGGGTATCATCCAGCCATTGCCAGTTCCAAGACGGTTCAGGCTTATGGTTGTTCGTGGCAGTTCAGCTTCAGGACCCTCCCGGAATTTGACAAGGAGTTGAACCAGACCCGATCCTATCTCGTTCTGGGGTTTGGAATCATACTTTCATCTCTGGCTGCCTTGCTCGTGGCTTTGATTGTGAAGACCCGTCAACAGGCCGTTGAGCTCATCGCAACACGGGCAGAGCAGAGCGAGGCCCGGTTCAACACCCTGCTTACCGCTTCACCCACCGGCGTATTTGAGGCAGACCAGGAAGGTCGTCTCATCTACGTGAATGAGACGTTCTGTGAGATGCTCGGGTTTGATCGGCAGTCAGTTTTGGGGGCTGGCTGGCTTGCTGCGTTACACCCGGAGGATCGTCTCCGTATTGTCGACGCATGGATGAACGCCACGTCAGGCGGGCAGATGCTCAAGGCCGAATACCGGTATCTTAAGCCGGACGGACAGATATGCTGGGCATATAGCCAATCAGCCCCCATTATCGCTTCCGATGGCACGGTGAAAGGGTACGTCGGCACTTCCCACGATATGACGGAACAGGAACAGATCAGATTGGAGCTGCATAAGGCGAAGGAGGCCGCTGAAGCGGCCAATAAAGCCAAGAGCGATTTTCTCGCCAACATGAGTCATGAGATCCGTACGCCGATGAACGGAGTCATCGGGATGGTGCAACTTCTGCGTTTAACAACAGAACTGACCGCCGAACAGTCGGAATACCTGGACAATATCGATCTATCCGTCGAAAATCTGCTCTCTATCATTAACGATATCCTTGATTTCGCCAAGATAGAATCCGGCAAAATCGATCTCGAAGATGCCGATTTTTCTCTGCAACGCTGCATCAGGGAGACCGTTGCAATGCAGTCCGTTAAAATTCGAGACAAAGGACTGAACATCACGATCAAGCTTGGTGAAGAACTCCCGCTGCTTGTCATCGGCGACCAGCAGAAAATCAAACAAATTCTGCTGAATCTCATCACTAATGCGGTCAAGTTTACCGACCAAGGGGGGATTACGTTAGAGGCCGGGGTGCTGCAACACGTAAGCGACCAGATCGTGGTGCAGATAACAGTTTCCGACACTGGTATCGGTATAACGCCTGAACAGCAGAAAAAGATCTTTGACCCCTTTGTTCAGGCAGATTCCAGTACCACTCGTCGGTTTGGGGGAACTGGTTTGGGCCTTACGATCTGCCGCAGTCTTGCTGAAATGATGGGTGGCCGCGTCTGGGTGGAGAGCGCTGCGGGGACTGGGAGCAGGTTCCACCTTGAGTTGCAGCTCCGCTTGCCAGACCAAGCGGAGCTGGCGGTGCAACACCCCCCCAAAGCCCTCTTCATCAAACCTGCAGCGATTCCTCTGCATATCTTGATTGTCGAGGACCACCCCATTAATCAAAGGACTGTAGAACTCCTCTTAAGCAAGTTGGGACATACCACCACAACTGCTGGAAATGGTAAGCAGGCAGTGGATATTTGGCAGGAGGGTGGGATTGATCTCATTCTCATGGATATTCATATGCCAGTCATGAGCGGTATTGAGGCCACGGAAACAATAAGGGCGAGGGAGAAGGTGCATGGGGGGCATACACCAATCGTTGCACTTACCGCCGATGTTCTTAAAGATACGGAAGCGCATCTGCTCAATAATGGGTTTGATGCCTACGTGACCAAGCCGACAAAATTGGTAGAATTAGCTGCATTACTGGACAAGATGTTTCCCTGCGGCTAGGTGTGGGTAATCGTACATAGAGGCAATGCTTCGTCCAATTTTGCCCGTTCAGCGATGCTGGAGGGGTGGCGCCGTCAGGTTAAGTTGATAGGGGCCGGGTGCCGCCCCGACGGTGATGGCGCCGATCAGTACCCGTGCCCGTCCCGAGTCCACCAGAAACCAGTAGCGTCTGCCTGCCGGTGCACACAGAGAGGTTGTGACCGCCATTGGCCCTGCAACCAGGGCAGGACGCACGAGGGTTCCCTGCGGTTGGGGGCCGCCGTTGGCATAGCCTTGCACGTCGGCGTTAGCCGGCAGCAGTTCTGCCGAGTTTACCCAGGCTGGATAACCGTTGTATTCCCGGGGAAAACTGACGTTGACCGTCAACGCCGTCCAGCCCCGCGGCAAGGGGGTGCACCCCCCGGCGTTTCCCTCATGACGCCTCGCAAGGGCATCGAGGGCGGTGCGGCTCTGTGCCGACTCCATCGTGGACTCCACGCCGCTTATGGTGGCCGGGCCAAGGGCGTGTGCCGTGACAGGCTGACCGACGAATGCCTCCCAGCCTATGCATACCAGGATGATTTTGACGGTGGTCCAACTCCCTGCCGATACCGTCACCCTGCCGATCAAGCCGACTGACTTAAAAAATCTGTTCATGGCGATCTCCCCTCTGATGGTGGCGACCTGCCCAGACGTCGATCAGGGCCGCCGTGATCTGGGCCGTTTGGTGTGGTGCGGTGTCGCCGGTTCCGTCACAGAGGACGGGTTGCCCAGACGGATCAGGGTGGCATCGGGTGCGGCCGGCAGGGTTGTTGTCCCCAGAAAGGTCCCGGTGAAGTAGACGGCGACCTCTCCCGCCGGCAGAGTTGTGCCGGTCCCGTTGCTCAGGGTGACGGCGAAGGAGGTCAGCGGTTCGGGCGTTATCACCGCTGTGCTTACCGGCAGGCGCCAGGAGGCGATGGTGGTGGGCTCACCCGGCCGGAGCGGGATGGTCTGGCGGGGGAGACCGTCTTTGATGGGACCTGGTGCGAACCGCACCGAGCACCCTGCCGGGATACGGGTGAACAGGGCCTGTTGGGTGAGGCGGGCGTTACCGGCGCCGTCCAGCCGCAGTTCGTAGCGAGGCTGCCAGCCACCGCCCTCCAGGAGGGCGGCGACGGTGACCTGCCCCCGTGCCGGTGTGACCCTGATCCGGACCGTGGGGCCGTGGGGCGCCGTCTCCCGCAGCCGGGCTATCCGGGCGGTAAGGCGTTCAAGTTCCTGTCCGGTGCGGCGGCGGGCGGTGTAGACCGCCTCCAGCTGGGCGATGGCAAAGTCGGTCCCCTGGCGGACGGAGGCCACCGGATCGGGGTTGGTCTTGCTCTTGCGGGGGGGCCTGGAACTCTGGGCACGGGCGGCGGCGGTGAAGATCGACTCGCGGGTGTCAAGGGCCTGCAGGCGGTCTTTGAGGCGGAGCTCCTGTTCCGTCAGCGCATCCAGTTCCTTCTGCTGCCGGAGGGGCATTCTGCAGGGCACCAGGTCGACCTGGCCGATGGTCGTGCCCGGGCTGGGAATTACCCGCAGGCTTCCCTGGCGGATCTGCGTCGGCATCGTCACCTCAACCAACCCCTTCTGGGCCGTACCGGTCAGCTCCAGCAGGCTGCCGTCGCTGAAGACGGTCAGCTGGCCGGCCAGGGCCGTTGTT
The DNA here is from genome assembly GCA_021778115.1 of Deltaproteobacteria bacterium. Lineage (GTDB taxonomy): Bacteria > Desulfobacterota > Desulfuromonadia > Geobacterales > Pseudopelobacteraceae > Trichlorobacter. Next base: position 13,301 of record JAJYCS010000020.1, on the reverse strand, counting down.
GCCATGACGGTTATGACCGTCAGTACCGACAGTGAGGTAGAAAAGGCTCGGATCATGGCATACCTCCCAATCTGGTCAGTGTAGGGGGCCAGGAGCCGGTGGTCAGCTCAACAGGTGGACGAACAAGCCGCTGCGCAGCTTCGGCTCGAACCAGGTGGATTTGGGCGGCATGATCTGGTCGTCGTCAGAAAGATCCATTAGTTCGGTGATGGCGGTGGGGTACATTGAAAAGGCCACGGCATACTGGCCGCTGTCCACCAGCCGTTGCAGTTCTTCCACGCCGCGTATCCCTCCGACGAAGCTGATCCGTTTGTTGGTGCGGGGGTTGTCGATCCCAAGGAGCGGTTGCAGTAAGTGGTTCTGTAGGATCGAGACATCCAGGCGAGCGACGGTATTCTCTTCGTCGGCCAGATCGGGATTGGCCTGCAGGCGGTACCAGCGGCCGGCCAGGTACATGCCGAAGCTATGGCGGGCGGTGGGTACCACCGCCGTATCGGCCGGGCTCAGCTCGAATTGCGTGCCCACCGATTGCAGGAACGTTTCCGTTGTATGACCATGCAGGTCTTGTACCACCCGGTTGTACGGCATGATGTGCAGCTGATTTTCCGGGAAGATGACCGTGAGGAAGTAGTTGTACTCCTCGTCACCGGTATGGCCGGGATTTGCATTCCTGCGCTGGTCCCGCACCCGCGCCGCAGCAGCGCTGCGGTGGTGACCGTCGGCCACGTACAGGGTGGGTATCTCGGCGAACAGTCCGGTCAGGTGGCTGATCAGGGCTGGGTCAGCCACTACCCAGAGGCTGTGGGAGACCCCGTCGTTGGTGGTGAAGTGATATTCAGGCGGTTCGTTGACCGCGCCAGCCAGGGTCTCCTCCACCGCCGGGTTGTTGCGGAAGAGGTAGAAGACCGGCTCGTCGTTTGCGTCCAGGGCGGCGATATGGCGAACCCGATCCTCTTCCTTGTCGGCCCGGGTCTGTTCATGTTTTTTGATGACGCCGGAGACGTAATCGTCCACCGCCGCGCAGGCCACCAGGCCGGTCTGGACGATGGCCCCCATCCGCTGGCGATAGACGTAGTAACAGGGGACCGGATCCTGCAACAGCACCCGGCGGCTGACGAAGTCAGCCAGATTGCGTGTGCCCTGGGTGTGGACCTCGTCGGCATGGGGATCCACCGCAGCAGGGAGGTCGATCTCCGGGCGTGAGACATGGAGGAAGGAGTCGGTGTTGGGGCCGGCCATGGCGCGGGCCTCCTCCACATCCATGACGTCATAGGGGAGGGCCGCCACCCGGGGGGCCAGGTGCACCGGCGGGCGAAGGGCTTGAAACGGTCTGATGATCGCCATACGTAAGGCTCCTGCTCAGTGGAAGTAGCGTCGTGCACCGACGAATCGGTGCTCAAAATAGGACTCGTCAAGGGATGAGATCCTGATCTCCTCCCCTCGCTTGGGGGCGTGGACGAACCGGTCGTTGCCCACATAGATGCCGACATGGTTGATGGCGGTATCCGAGCTGCCGAAGAAGACCAGATCCCCCTCTTTCAGGTCGGACCTCGCCACCGGTGAACCGGCGTTGAACTGCTCGCGGGAGGTGCGGGGGATGCTGACCCCGCAGAGGTTATAGACCGCCCGGACAAAGCCGCTGCAGTCCATGCCGTCCACCACGGTGTTCCCCCCCCACTGGTAGGGGATGCCGACAAAACGCTCGGCGGTGCGGGCGGCTATGGTCCCCATCTGCCGGTCCCCGGTCTCTCTGCCGCCGGTATGGGGGGCGTGGAGTTCCGGCGGCTTGCCGGCTTCCCAGGCGGGGGTGCGGTTGTTGCTCCCCCGGTGAAGGGGGGCGGGGGAGGTGAAGACCACCTCATGGGGCGGGGCGATGTAGTAGCTGCTGATCAGGCCCGCATGCACTAGCCGTTGTGCCGTGGCCCGCGCCTTGGCCCTGGAGGGGAAGTCTCCGAACCGTACGGCGTAGATGCCGTTATCCTTGCGGAAGTAGAACGCCTCGATCCCCTTGGCCTGGAGCATGGCGGTGAACCGTTCGGCATTCTTCACCTCCGAGAAGGCCCCCATCTGGATCGCATACCCCAGACGGCTCACCCCTCTGCCGTAGCCGGCGCTGTCGGTGGAGGCGGCGGCGAGGGGAGGAGGGTAGAGGACAGATGCGGCGCAGCCGGGGGCGACGCTGAAGCTGAACGCCAGGAAGGACAACGCCAGGAGGCGACAGCCGCGTTTCATAGACTACTCCTCATCCGTAACATCGCGGCGGACTCCCATGAGCAAAGGGATTACGAAATCATCCAGGGCGCCGTCCAGCACCGCGTCCGGATTTCCCGATTCCACGCCGGTCCGCAGATCCTTGACCATCTTGTACGGGTGCAGCACGTAGGAACGGATCTGGCTGCCCCAGCCGATCTCCTTCTTTTCACCGGCGATCTCGGCCGCCTTGCTGTTGCGCTCGGCCAGTTCCCGTTCGTACAGCTTGGCCCGCAACACCTTCATGGCGGTGGCGCGGTTTAAGATCTGACTCCGTTCCGACTGGCAGGCCACCACGGTGTTGGTAGGGAGGTGGGTGATCCGCACTGCGGAATCGGTGGTGTTGACGTGCTGTCCCCCAGCGCCGCTGGAACGGTAGGTGTCGATCCGCAGGTCCGATTCCGCAATCCGGATATCGATCTCCTCCTCCTCGATCTCGGGGAAGACGAATACCGAGGCGAAGGAGGTGTGGCGGCGGTTGTTGCTGTCAAAGGGGGAGAGGCGCACCAGCCGGTGTACGCCGGCCTCGGCCTTCAGATGGCCGTAGGCAAATTCGCCGGCAACGCTGAAGGTGGACGATTTCAGGCCGGCCTCTTCACCGTCCTGGTAGTCGGTGATTACGGTCTTCCACCCCTTCTTTTCGCAGTAGCGCAGCAGCATCCGCAGCAGCATGGCGGCCCAATCCTGTGATTCGGTGCCGCCGGCGCCTGAATTGACCGAAACGAAGCAGCCGTTTCGGTCATGTGAACCGGAGAGCATCCGTTGAAACTCGGCCGCCTCCACTCCTTGCTGGAGGCGCAGGTTCATCTCGTGCACCTCGGCCAGGGTGGCCTCGTCCGCAGCCTCTTCCCCCAGCTCGATCAGGACCTGCAGATCGTCGGCCTGGCGGCTCAGGGCATCCCATGAGTGGATCAGTTTTTCAAGGGTGGTGCGGCTCTTCAGGATATCCTGGGAACCGGTGGGGTCATCCCAGAAACCGGGGGCCGCGATACGGGCATCCAGTTCCTGCAGCTCCTCCCGTTTGCGGTCGAGGTCAAAGTGACCTCCGCAGCGAGGTGATACGTTCGGCCAGGTCGGCCAGCAGTGCGGCTTCTTCGCGGTACATGGTGGGGGCTCCTGCGGTAATTGGATACGGGCGTACTATGGTCCGATCCCGGTTGTCAGGTCAAGGAGTTTGTGGTGGGGTGGCCCTTCTCCTGCGCCACCACCACTGACCCAGCAGGATGCAGACGGTGAGCCCCAGGCAGGTCTGGGCGAATAGGTCACCCAGGCGCAGATAGGGGGCATCGGCCGAACCGGGGGTGACGTCCCCCACCATGACCGCCTCCTTGAACAGGGGGGTCATCTCCCGGATATGGCCGTTTTGGTCCACCATGGCGGTGATGCCGGTATTGGCGGCCCGTACCAGCGGGGTGCGGGTCTCCACAGCGCGGAAGGCTGCCATGGCCAGGTGCTGCCAGGGGGCGGAGGAGCGGCCGAACCAGGCGTCGTTGGTGATGTTGACCAGGATACGGCTGCCGTTGTTGACCTGTGCCCTCGCCAGTTCGGGAAAGATCGCCTCATAGCAGACCAGAACTCCCAGCGGCGTGCCGCCGGCATCGAGGGGACGCGCCGAGGTCCCCGGCACAAAATCGCCGATGCCGTGCACCAGTTTGTGAACGAACGGCAGGAGCCGTGCCAGGGGGACGTACTCGCCGAAGGGGACCAGGTGGATCTTGTCGCTGCGCCCCCGGTCCTCGCCGTCCCGGCCGAGGAGAAAGGCGCTGTTCAGGTAGGCCTGCCGGTTGTCCCGAAGCTCAACCGCCGGGCTGCCGAAGAGCAGGTTCACCTTGAGTTCACGGGCCAGCTGGCGGATCCGGTCGGAGGGGGGGCCAGGTTCCTGAAAGAAGAACGGCACGGCGCTCTCGGGCCAGACCAGCAGGTCAAGGGGACCACGGCCCGCGGCCTTTCGTGAGAGGCCACAGTAGATGTCGAGGGTCTGTTGCTGAAAGGCGGGGGACCATTTGATCGATTGGTCGATATTCCCCTGGATAAGGGCCACTCTGAGTGGGCGGGTGGTGGGGAGCGGCGTGTTGAGGCGGTGGAAGCCGTACCAGCAGGTGAAGGCCAGCAGCAGTACCAGGGTGAGGGCGCTCTTGGCCGGATAGGGGACCTGAGCCCCGGCCAGCGCCCGCATGATCCGGTAGAAGACCACATTGGCCAGCACGATCAGGGCGGTGATGCCGTAGACCCCGGTCAGGTCGGCGATCTGGATCAGCGGCAGCAGACGGTATTGGGAGTGCCCCAGCATGGTCCAGGGAAAGCCGGTCAGGAGGAAGCTGCGCAGGTAGTCGGCCCCTACCCAGGCCAGGGGGAAGAGGAGGACCCATTTTGCCCCCTGCTGTTTGCCCAGGACTGCCGCCCAGGCGGCAAGTCCGTAGAAAAGGGCCAGCCAGGCCGACAGGAAGAGCCAGAGCGGGATGCTGGCGTACCGGGGGAGGTGGCCATAATCGGTCATCACGATCATCACCCAGTAGAGCAGGGCCGCATAGGCGCTGAGCCCGGTGACGAAGCCGAGCCGGAAGGCGACGCGGGGCGACTGCCCCTCGAGGGCTATCAGCAGCGGGATCAGGGCCACCCAGATCAGGGGGGGCCAGCCGGGCAGGGGGAAGGAAAGGGCGATGAGGAGACCGGAGAGCAGGGCCAGCAGCAGCGCCCGACCTCTGCCGGACGCCGGCTCAGGGGCTGGTATTCGGGGATCGGTCACGGGGTGGTCGGCTCCTGTGGTTCCTGCTGGCGGGCGATCAGAACCCGTTTAAGACGGCGAGGATCGGCATCCAGCACCGTTATGGCGAGGCCGCTGCCGGTGATGATGTCGCCCGTTATGGGGATGCTGCCGGAGAGGTGAAACACCAGACCGCCCACGGTGTCGAACTTCTCCCGTTCGATGGCGATGCCGAACAGCCCTTCCAGTTCCTCGATCGGCAGGCGGCCGTCGGCGGTGATGGTGCCGTCGCTGTTCAGGGAAAACAGCTCCTCTTCCATGTCGTATTCGTCCTGGATATCACCCACGATCTGTTCCAGCAGGTCTTCAATGGTCACCAGGCCGGAGGTGCCGCCGTATTCGTCGATCACAATGGCCAGGTGGATCCGTTTCTTCTTGAACTCCTGGAGCAGCTCCTCCAGGTTTTTGCTCTCCGGTATGAAGTAGGGGGGGCGGATGAGGTCGCTGATCCGGATGGACTCATCGGCCATCCCCCAGCATTTGAGCAGGTCCTTGGCGTACAGGAGCCCGGTAATGTTGTCCACCGTCCCCTCATACACCGGAATCCTTGAATGGCCGCAGGCGATGATGGCATCCAGGGTCTCTCTCACCTGGGCATCGGCGCTGATGCAGGCCATATCGGTGCGGGGGATCATGATCTCCCGCACCACGGTGGAGTTGAGGCTGAAGATGGCGCGGATCATCCCGCTCTCCTCTTCATTCACCACCCCCTCTTCCTCGCCAGCCTCGATCAGGTCCTGGATCTCCTCTTCGGTCACCCGGCGCCGACCTCCCATAAGACGGCTCACCATGGTCAGAAGCCCCGAAGATTTCCGGGGGGTTGGGCTACTGCCGTCGTCCACTGGTTGCTCCTTCTGTCGGGTCGGTCAGCTGCTGCCGCTGCAGCAGCGTGTAGAGCTCCTTTTCCCGCTTCATCATACGGCGGGCTTCGGCATCACCGCTCCGTTCATGATCATAGCCGGTCAGGTGGAGGATGCCGTGCAGCAGCAGAAACAGGACCCGCTCCCAAGTGCTGATACCGGCCGCCGCCGCCTCCCGCGCGGCCGTATCGGCCGAGATCACCACATCGCCCAGGGCAGGGGAGAGGTGTCCGAACGCACCTTCCTGCAGTGAGAAGGAGATGACGTTGGTGGGATGGTCCTTGCCCAGATACTCCCGGTTCAGACGACGGATGGCGCGGTCGCCGACGATGGCGAGGGAGAGTTCCGTGGACTCAGGACATGCCAAGGCGCTTAAGATCGTCTCCGACGCCTTTTTGAGCCTGCGTAGCGGGATGCGGTGTCTTTTCTGGCTGTTCCTTGCCTGGATCTGCATGCAGCTTTTTGCCTCCGTTACCCCCTTTATAAACCGGTTCGGGGTAGTCTATCCGGTGATGGAATATGGCGCACAGGATCCGGTTGAAGCTCTTGGCGATCTCGTGCAGGTTTTTTAAGGTGAGCTCGCACTCATCCAGCTGGCCGTCGCTGAAGATCCGGTTGATCAACTTCTGTACCATCCCCTGGATACGGTCCGGTGTGGGGTTCACCAGGGTGCGGGAGGCGGCCTCCACGGCATCGGCCAGCATCACCAGGCCTGCCTCGCGGGTCTGGGGCTTGGGCCCCGGATAGCGGAACTCCTGGTCATCCACCTGCTGGCCGCTCGCCTCGGCCTGCCCTCTGGCCTTTTCGTAGAAGAATTTGATCAGGGCGGTGCCGTGGTGCTGGCGGATGACATCGATGATCGGTTGCCCCAGGCGTCGCTCCCGGGCCAGGGCCTCCCCTTCTTTTACGTGGGAGATCAGGATCAGGGCCGACATATGGGGTGAGAGGCGGTCGTGGCGGTTTTCGCCCCCCTGCATGTTCTCGATGAAGTAGAGCGGTTTTGCCGCCTTGCCGATGTCGTGGTAGTAGGCGGCAACCCTTGCCAGAAGGGGGTTTGCACCGATCGCCTCCGCTGCCGCCTCCACCAGATTGCCCACCACCACGCTGTGGTGGTAGGTGCCGGGGGCCTTCACCATCAGATCCCGCAGCAGCGGGGAGTTCAGGTTTGCCAACTCCAGCAACTTGATGTTGGTGGTGTAGTGGAAGAGGGCCTCAAAAAGCGGTGTGAAGGCCGAGACCAGCATGGCGGACACCAGGGCGCCGATGACGGCAAAGAGGGCCACATAGAGGGTCTGCACCGTAAAGAGGGTGTTGTTCAGGGTCTGAAAGCAGAACCCCATGGCCAGGTTCACCACCATCACCTTCAGGCCGGCGGTGTAGATGGCGCCCCGGTCCTGGCACTGCCGTACCCCATGGGCACCCACCACGCTCCCCAGCAGGGCGTAGACCATGACGAACATCTTGCTGCTGAACAGGATCCCCAGGAGGGGGGCCATCATGGCGCAGTAGACCAGCGCCACCTCGGAGTTGAGGAGTATCCGGACCATCATGGCGCCGGCGGCAAAGGGGAACAGGTAGTAGTAGGAGCCGGCCGCCACGCTCGGGAAGGCGGCCCCGACACTGGCGGAGACCAGAAGACCCAGCTTGAACAGGAACAGGTTTCCCACGATCAGCAGGGCCATGGCCAGGATGTCCCGGTTGGTGGGGTTGAACTTGCGGATGTTTTTACAGGCAAAACGGTAGGGGAAGTAGAAGAGGAGCAACACCAGCCCGAAGATCCCCAGGGCGGTGGCAATGGTGAGACGTCCGTGGCTCGCCTGGTAGATCAGCTGCAGTTTCTGGGCCTGCTCTGGTGTAACCCGTTCCCCTACCCGGACGATCATCTCCCCCTTCTGGATCTTGTACAGGACCGGTTTTACATCTTCCAGGGCCTCTTTCAGCCTCGCCTTGCTGGCATCGCGGTCATAGGAGAGGTTTGGCTTCATGATCCTGGTGAGAAGCCCCAGAATCAGGGCGCTGTCTGCGGGGGTGGTCACCCCCTTCAGGTCGTTTGCCTGGAGGGAACGGCGGGCGGTGGCGATCTCCATGAACGGTGCGCCGCTCTCCAGGGTCCCCAGCACGGCGCCTTTGCCGTCCTGGACCTCGATCCCCCGACGGAGGTCGGCCTGGAAGACCTTGGCGTCAAGGACGATCCGGTTGTGGTAGAGCCTGCCGAGGATATGGGTCAGTTGGGCCAGGAAGAGCCGGGAGTTGCGAATGCGGGAAAGGGCCAGCATCTCATCCGTGCGGGGGGTGGTGTCCAACAGGGTGGTCAGCTGGTCCTGAAGTTCGTCGGGCAGGGGGTCACCCCCCCGGCCGGCGGCCCGGACCGCTTGAATGGCCTGGGCGATGGAGGCCAACTGGTCCTGCACTACCCGCTCGCCGTAGGTATACACCACCGGGGTGGTACTTTCCGCCTCGGCGCGGAGCTGGCGGGTCAGGTCAGCATCCTCCAGCAGGTAGTCCTGGGTGGCGCGGATATCGGTCGCGGCGATCTCCCCGGGTTCATAGCGGGCGGTGTTCAACTGTTGGCCCGGCAGGAGGATCAGGGTCAACAGCAAGGCGGTCGTCAGCAGGAGGAGAAAGCGGTTGCGTCGTGCGGTCTCGGGGGTGGAAAAGCGGCGCACCACCGTGTCCAACAGGTTGACACCGAGTCGACGCAGATAGGTCAGCGGTGACTGATCCTTGGTATGTCCGGCGGGATCGGGCATGGTGACCGCTACGGGAACGGGTGGGGGTATGGGGTGACGTGGTTATCGGTCATGGCGTAGTGTATCAGTATACTCGGCCGGTGTCGGGGCTGTCAATGTATGGTGCGCATCATGCAAGGATCAGCGCTGCTGCCTGGTGAAGGTCGCGTGGATGCAGGCCACAAAACCGGCCAAGTGGGGTTCCTGGAGACGCTCCTTGTTTACCACCACGGTGCGGCGTCGCCGGTGGATGAATGAGGGGACCCGGTGTTCGCGAAGCCCTCCGGCTGTCAGCAGGGGAAGCGCCATGCTTCTTGAGATGAAGGCGATGCCGCCGCCGTTCACCACGGTCTCCAGGGTCAGGCGCAGGTCATCCATAATGATGGTGCGGTTGAACTCCTCGATGCTCTGTCCCATTCTGGCCAGATTGGCCTCCAAAAGCTGGCGGGAGGTACAGCCGATCTTGCGTGCGATGAGGGTCTGGGAGAACAGGGTCTCAATGGTTGTCGACCCGTCAGGGATGGCGAGGGTTGGGGCGCTGACGAAGATTAGCTCATCATCGGGGAGTTCCATGACCTGGAGCCCCGGTATCTCCAGGGGTTCACAGTGCTCGGTCACCGCCAGGTCGAACTCGTTTTCCAGCATGCATTTGATGGCCTGGTTGAAGGAGTGAAACATGAAGGTCAGGTCGATGTTGTCACTCTGATTGAGCATGAACTGTTCGATCACCTGGGGGAGGAAGGCGGCGCCGAAGGTGGGGGTGCAGCAGATGGAGAGCCGAGATTTACCCCCCTGCTGTTTCAGTTCGTTCTGCAGGGTCGCCTCAATCTTGAGTATCTGTTCGGCCCGCCGCACCACCAGGCGGCCGGCATCGGTCAGGACCGGCAGGGGTCCCGAGCGGTCAAGGAGCTGGCAGCCGTAGTGGTCTTCGAGCTGCTTGATCCGCTGCGAGATGGCTGACTGGGTGACGCAGAGTTCTGAGGCGGCCCGGGAGAAACTGCCCACCTGGGCGACCGTATGGAGGGTCTGGAGATAGTCAGTACGCATTGTAATTATCCATATATCGCGATCATGTTCATTAAATTTGCTGATAGGCACATTAAAAAGTTTCGTTTCCGCTTCTCGGCTGGTGGTGGTATCAAGGAACAACGGCAGTGCGTAAAGAAAGACGCTGTTTGGGTTAAGTTTTGTTAAGCGATCGCTGCACCCTGCCGGGCGGCGCCGCGACGGCAACAGGTTCAGAGAGTACCATCAAACGAGGGTAACGGCTATTGTTTTCGGTGCGCGCTAACGGTTTGAACGTGGTTTTGTTGCTGGTTGCCCTGGTGCTGCAACTGCAGACCGGCATGGCTTTCCAGCAGTATGCTGACCGCTCATGGTGCGCTGATGACCATGAGATGGTCAGCCATGTAACACAGCAGCATCTCCAGCCCTGTCTGGCGAGACAGGGTGGCAGGCACCGGACGTCGCGCCCCTGTTTCATGATGCATACCACACAGCACGCCTGCCGCCTGCCGTCAGGTCTCAGCAGCCCACTCCCCGCTGTCACGGTTACCCTTCCCTTTTTCAGTCATCTCTCTTCGTTTCTGAAACGGGCGCCACCCGCCTGATCCCTGCCGCTATCCGATCCAGCCTTTGAACACCCTGCCTGCGTGCTGCACGTCTGGCCGTGGTCTGCTGTATCGGAGATGACGTATTCCCTCACCTGTATCTGGAAAGGAGAACTCATGCGACACCTACTGACGAGCGCCAAAAGGATGGTACAGCTGGCAGCGCTCTGCTCGCTGGTGGCGGTTGTCGGCGCCTGTGCCACCGGCGCGGTCCGGGAACGGCTGCTGACGCTGCCGAAGATTGACGGTGCAATCACCGTGGGAGACAAGGCCTGCGCCCAGTGTCACGAGGCGATGATGGCCCCCTTTGCCCGCACGGTCCATGGCCGTCTGGCTGATTTTGAGGTGATGGGGGGAGCCAAGGGGTGCGAGGCGTGTCACGGCCCCGGCAGCCTCCATGCCGGTTCCGGCGATACCACCAAGATCCTCTCGTTTAAGCAACTGGCAGCCGACCAGGCCTCGGCCATCTGCCTTAAGTGTCACAGCGCTGGTTCACTCATGGAGTGGCACGGCAATATACATGCCTTAAACGACGTGGCCTGCACCGATTGCCACAAGATCCACCAGGGGGCCAACCCGGTGAAGAAATCCCTGAAGCAGCCGGAGCCGGGGCTCTGCTACAGCTGCCACCAGGAGTACCAGGCCAAGGCCTCCTTCCCCTCCCATCACCCGCTCAAGGAAGGGAAGATGACCTGCTCCAGCTGTCACCAGCCTCACGGTTCCACCAAGAAGCTGCTGAAAAGCGACGAGCGGCCCAACGATCTCTGCTACACCTGTCACGCCCGCTACCAGGGACCGTTTGTCTTCGAACACAGCCCGGTGGAGGAAGACTGCATGATCTGCCACGACCCCCACGGCAGCGTGGCCAACAATCTGCTCAAGCAAAACGAGCCGTTCCTCTGTCTGCAGTGCCACGAGAGCCACTTCCATGCCACCCGTACCGGTTCCAGCGCCGCGCCGGGTAACACCTCCTTTAATGGGACCGCCCTGAACGGGACCACCCTTGCCCCCGGACAGACCGTCAGCACCAGCACCCGCGTCGGGTACACCAATACCCACGGTACCGATGCCTGGGCCCAGGCCTTCGGCACCAAGTGCTCGGTCTGCCACTCCAAGGTCCACGGCAGCGACCTGCCGTCACAGACCGCACCGTCGGTAAATACCGGGGCCACCCGTGGCTGGCCCGACGGCGCCAAGGGGCTGACCCGTTGATGCGCACCCTAATCTCGCAGGAGGAACTCACATGAAAGGATACAGACTCTGGCTGGCCGGCATGGCAGCCTCTATCCTGCTGGTGCCCCTGGCGGCAGTGGCCGATGGTGACAAATCGTTCTCGGCCAACCTGGAAAGCGGCGCCGCCGCTCTCACCAGCACGGATGATATCAAGAAGGTCAACGAGTATTCATCGCTTCGGACCAAGAACGGGGTGAACCCCTACGGCAAGGTGGATCTGTCCGTACACCAGCGGGGAATCGTCTTTGACGGCGATTTCCGCTATCTGGACTCACGGGACCAGGACCACAGCGCCTCCCTGGACCTGATGCGGGTCTTCAAGACCGACTTCAGCTATTCGGTGCTCAACCACTGGCTGGACCACGACCGGATGCAGTACCTGGATGCGGCGATCCCTGCGGCGCCCTCTGCCTTCAGCGGCGCCGCCACCCCTATCACCCTGAGCAACAGCGCCGGTCTGACGCAGACGGTGAACCTCTTTACCAGCAACAGTACCACCAATACCCTGAACCCTAACTTTGTCCCGGCCTTTCTGGTGAAAAACAAGGTCACCGGGGCCACCTATGTTACCAATACCGCACCCCTGGTGGGATACGGCAATGCCGCCTATTCGTTCCAGCAGATCGGTCGGGCCTCGGTCTACGGTGAGGACCTGACCCCCAGCGCTGTGTTCGGGGTCAAACGGACCGAGTGGAGCAGCAAGAGCGACCTGACCATCCCGCAGCTGCCCAACGTCACCTTCCATTTCGGGTACCGCAATGAGGACCGCAACGGCCTGAAGCAGTCCATCGGCATGAGCAAGTGCACCTCCTGCCACGTTACCGGTCAGTCTAAGGTGATCAACGAGAACACCCGCGACATCAGCGCCGGGGCCACCGGTCGTTTCGGCCTGCTCACGATTGATTATACCTATCTCAACCGTCAGTTCCGGGAGAATGCACCCCCCCCGACCCGCTACTACGACCCGGCCCTCTCACCGGGCGCTGCGGCGCCGGCGACCTACAACACCGGTGGGTACGCCTTCTTCGACAACCGGCTGCTGTATGACTACCGCGACGGTCTGTTGCGCTACGACGAGACCCCTGACTCGAAGAAGGAAAGCCACGTGGTGAAGGCCAAGGTGGACCTGCCCGGGGCCGCCTCCCTGATGGGCAGCTATGTCAGGGCCACCGTGGACAGCGGCAAGACCGGTGAGGCAGGGATCTTCAGCTTCAACGGCAGTAACGGCGTCACCCTCCATACCACCTACGACGCCTACGGCGGCAGGCTGACCAGCACCTTCGGCAAGGACCTGACCGTCACCCTGCGGGGCCGCTCCGAGCGGATCAGCAACGACGATGTTACCATCGCCTTCAGCACCATCGCCAACGCAACCGGGACCCAGCCCCCCAACAACTTTGTCCCCGATCCCAACTCCCTGCTGGCCACCCGCTACTCGGCCCTCTCCCGCGATACCATCACTGCCGGCCTTGACGCGGTCTATCGGGTGGCGTTGCGCACCACCCTGCGGCTGGGATACGAGTATCAGATGCTTGACCGCCATGACGGACAGCTGGGGACCACCACCAGCCACAAGGTGAGCGCCGGTCTCATGACCCGGCCCGGCAGCACCGTCTCAGCCCGGGCCGCCATCGATTATCAGGTGATTGACAATCCGTACCAGAACGTCAACGCCGCCCTGACCAACTTCACCACCAACACCCTCGGTTCCACGGTGGGCAACGGCGCCACCTACGGCGTTTCCCTGTACGACCAGCGGACCGCCAACCTGACCAACCAGCCGGACAAGGTGGTGAACGGCAAGCTGTCCGCCACCTGGACCCCGTCGGCCCGCTACGCCATCACCGGTATGTAC
>JAJYCS010000019.1 GCA_021778115.1 Deltaproteobacteria bacterium | reverse complement strand
GGTGATCCACCACAGCCAGTTGCTGCTGCACCTGGTACAGGATGGACGACTGGCGCTGCCGCGCCAGGCAACGGAACTGGGCAGGCTGGTCTATCACGACTCCTGCTATCTGGGGCGTCACAACGGGATCTACGACGAGCCGCGCCAGGCGCTGGCGCTGGCCACCGGCGCAACGCCGCTGGAGATGCCCCGCAGCCGGGAGGAGGGGTTCTGCTGCGGCGCCGGCGGCGGCAGGATGTGGATGGAGGAGTTTACCGGCGAGCGGATTAACCTGAATCGCGCCAAAGAGGCCCTGGCCCAAGGGCCGGATACGGTCTGCACCGCCTGCCCCTACTGTCTGACCATGCTGGACGACGGCATCAAGGACCTGCAGGCGGCCGACCGGGTGCAGGTGAAGGATATCGCCGAGGTGCTGGCGGAGGCGGTATTGCGTTAACCCTGAACACTACCGTGAAGAACGGCATAGCACCACACCATGGAGCGTACCATGACCGCACCGATCTTTGAGCACCTGGCAACGGCCTACCTGCCGGGGGCCTTTAAGCACCCCACCACCTTCTACTTCAGCCTGGGCACCCTGAAAATGACCGTTATCCTCGGCCCCGAGGGGTGTCGGGTACGGGAGGGGAAACCGGCCCAGGATGCCAATTGCGTCTGCAAGATGAGCGAGGAGCTGTTCAACCGGATCTGGAACGACGGCTACCGTCCAGGGATGAAGGAGTTCTTGAGCGGCGCCATCAAATCCAACGCCCCCGGTCTGCTGCAGGAGTTCCTCGCCGCCTTCGGCAAGGATTAGCCGCGCCAGGCCCCGCCTAGGGTGGACACAAAAAACCCCTGACAATCCCCTCGCACTGGCTCGGGGTCATGATCAACGGCACCGGGTAGGCGGGATGGGCCTCGCGCAGGGCGCGCGAAACTATCAGCGGAATATCTGCTTCCCTGAGCTCCGGGATACAGGCCGGTATCCCCATTGCCTGATTTAACTCCCGCACCCAGGCGATAAATCGGTACGAGAGCGCCTCTTCGCCGATCTGGTCAGCTGCCAGGCCGGCAGCACGTGCCAGACAAGCCAGTTTGGCTTCAACAGCAGGCCGACAGAAATCCAGCACCGAGGGAAGTATGACCGCATTGGCCAGGCCGTGGGGCACCCCGTACAGCCCACCCATGGCATGGGCTAAGGCATGGACATAGCCGATGTAGGCTCGGGTAAAGGCCGAACCGGCTGCGAAGGAGGCCAGGGCCATGTTGGTGCGGGCCTCCAGATTGGCACCGTTATGATAGGCCTCCGGGAGATTGGCGGCAATCAGCCGTACCGCCTGTTCGGCTTCACGGTTTGTGAAACGGTTCCCGATGATGCCGATGTAGGCCTCAACTGCATGGGTCAGGGCATCCATTCCGGTAGTGGCGGTGAGGGCGGGGGGCAGCCCTGCCATCACCTCCGGGTCCAGCACCGCCACCTTGGGCACCAGGTGGAGGTCGTTGATGGCAAACTTCTCATGGCGGTCGGGATCGCTGATGACCGCAGCGACCGTGGTCTCCGAGCCGGTTCCGGCGGTGGTGGGTACGCAGTACAGCGGCGGGATCGACCGCCAGACCTTGAACAGCCCCTTCATCCCCCGCACCGACCGGTACCGGTTGCTCACCCGGGCACCGATAACCTTGGCGCAGTCGATGGGGGAACCACCGCCAAAGGCCACGATCCCGTCGCACCGCTGAGTGAGGTACAGGGTACGCCCCTGCTCTACATTCGCGATGCTGGGATTCGGCTGCACCTGATCAAACAGCACCACCGTCAGTCCGGCCTCCTGAAGGGCTGTCAACAGGCCATCCAGCAGCCCGATGGCAACCAGTGCGCGATCAGTCACCACAAGCAGCCGCCGGTGACCCTTCTGACGTATCTCATCGGCCAGTCGGCCGATGCCACCCGGTCCCACGAGCAACGTTGGCACCGGGAACGGCAGCAGTCTGATCAGATACTTCAGGATGGTATGATAGCTACGGTAGTACCCCTTCCTGACTAACCACCACATCGCAGTCTCCTTCTCACCTGTTTGTCACCCGAGACCGGGCAGATGCCGCATGAACTGTAACGCAACGGTCATGATCCGCGCATAAAGTCCCCCGGACATACCGGGGAGCGGAGCTATCGGCAGCAGCCGCTGGGTGGCAACCGTCTGGGACTCGGTATATTTAAGCATCCCCTCGCTGCCGTGCCGACGACTCACCCCCGATCCCTTCATGCCACCCATCGGGGCATCCAGGGAGGCCCAGGCAGCGGCATAGGCCTCATTGACGTTGACGGTGCCGCACTGGATCGTACGGGCCAGGGCCTCGCCCCGGCGACGGTTGCGGGTCCAGACCGCTGCATTCAGTCCGTACCCAGTGTCGTTGGCCAAACGGACAGCCTCTTCTACCTGGTCAAAGCGGTAGACCGAGACCACGGGGCCAAAGGTCTCCTCCCTGCAGAGGGTCATCGCCTCGGTCACCCCAGTCAGCACGGTCGGTTCAAAAAAATAAGGCCCGATATCCGGGCGATGCCGACCACCAGCCAACAGGACCGCCCCCTTGTCCAGGGCATCCTTCAGCTGCAGCTCGACGGCAGCAAGCTGCATGGAGGATATCAGAGAACCGATCTCCGGCTCGTAGTCGTAGCGATGCCCCAGTTTAAGGGAGGTGACCCTCTGGAGAAAGGCGGCCATAAAACGGTCGTAGATACCGGACTGCACGTACAGTCGCTCAAAGGAGACACACAACTGGCCGGCATTGGAGAAACAGCCCCGCACCAGCCCCTCAACGGTCCGCTCAATATCGGCATCATCAAGCACCAACGCAGGATTCTTGCCGCCAAGCTCCAGAGAACACTTGATCAAACACTGGCCGGCCCGTGCCGCCACCACCCTGCCGGTGGCAGTGCTGCCGGTAAAACAGAGAAAATCACTGTTGTTGATCAGCGTGCCACCCAGCTCCGTGCCGGAACCGGTCACCACCTGGAACAGATCAGGGGGAAGGCCGGCCTGTTCCAACAGGCGTACCGCCAGCAGGGCGGTGAACGGCGTCTGGCTGTCCGGCTTGAGGATGACCGCATTACCTGCCATCAATGCCGGCAACCCATCGGAAACTGCCAGGGAAAGGGGGTAATTCCAGGGCGAGATAATCCCCACCACCCCTACCGGATGATGGTACTCAATGGTCTTGGTGAGCAGCGGCAGGGCACCCCGCCGCCGCTTCGGTTTCAGATAACGTTTAAGCCGCAAAGCGTAGTAGCGGCTGACGATCGCCACATCCAGCAGCTCCTCCAAGGCATGTCGCCGCGCCTTCCCGGTCTCCAGCTGCAGCAGATCCAACAGCAGCTCCTGTTCACGAAGGATCAGGTCGTGATAGCGCAGGAAGATCCGGCGCCGCTCCGCCAGCGGTACTGCAGCCCAACGCTGCTGGGCTGCCCGTGCGCGGCCAACGGCCTGTTGCAGATCGTCAACCGTGCAGGAGGGAAGGGACGCGACCACGTCGCCGGTTGCCGGGGCCTCGACAATGATCTGCCTTCCCCCGGTTGCGGTTGTCAACACCGTTGTCTCCTTCAGACGCTCCAAGAGATCGGGGGTACTATGCGACGGCCAAGCGGTATCTGTCATCTGCAAATCCCTCACAACCCCATAGGTTATCCCACAGCCTCTGTTTCCACCCGGTTTCGTCCCGCATCTTTGGCCCGATACAGAGCCGTATCGGCACGGCCAATGGTGTTTTCAACGGATTCCCCCAACCGGTACTCTGCCAAACCGAATGATGCCGTAATCATCAGCCCTTGCGCCGGTTCGCCAAAACGAAGTTCCGCCACCGCAGAGCGCAGCCGCTCAACCGCCTGCAGGCCACCAACCATGTCAGTCCCTGTCAATACGATGACAAACTCTTCTCCGCCATAACGACCGCAGAACTCCGTGGAGCGTAGCGAGGAGGCCAGCAGACCGGCAACCCCCCTCAAAACCAGATCACCGGTCTGATGGCCATGGCGGTCGTTTACCTGTTTGAAGTGATCGATGTCCACCAGGGCAAGACAAAAAGGGCGGGTATCACGATTGGCCCTGTTCTTTTCAAACTCGACCCGTTCCATCAGATAACGGCGGTTAAACAGGCCGGTCAAATCGTCCCTGATGGCAATCTCGCGGATATGTTCAAGAGAACGGGCCAACTCCGCCTTGTTTACGTGTAGTTTCTGCCGCAGGGCGCTGATCTGTCCGCCGATTACCGAGATAATCAGCAGGATGCACGCCAGCATGCAGAGCTGCACCAGCTCGATATTCGGATCGATGCGCTGGGGATGTTGATCTTTTAACAACAGGATAACGATAAAATAGCTGGTCAGGATGAACCCGCTAGCCCGCAGGAAGCCAACGGTATTCATCCGGAAACAGCCGAACAGAAGCACCACCACGTAAAACAGCAACCAGATCGCTCGGGAACCGAGGCTGTAGTACAGACCGTACATGGTGACCAAAGCGCCGAAATAGATCTGAAGCTCGGTCAGACTTGGATCGCGGACATATTTATTCAGACCGCTTCGCAGCACCAGATAGCATGCAAGGTTGATAACGGGGATAATCACCAGCAACCCGGCAAATCCTTCCCACAACATCAACCCCATCCGGCAGGAAAGATAAATGACCAGCAGACAGACGGCATATACCCCGACCGCGATCAAGAAGCGCCGGATTCTCAAGGCCTGCTTGATATCGTCCGGAGGCAAAACCACCTGTTTCATCCAACCGACGAGGGACATAGCTTTCTCTTGTGCACGTACCCTGTTGTATGGCCAGGTGGGCTACCCGCTGCATGACAACGTGCGGCTTGCCCTAGCAGGGCAATTGTCCCCTGGGCTAGGGCACAAAGGATCTCCGCACGTCCCCCACACACACCACCAGTCCACAGCGGCAGAAAACTACGTTGCCAGCCTGAATCTTCCCAACGACTGTATCAGTGTGGAGGAAAGCCGCGACAACTCCGAGGCAGCCCCCTCCGACTCACGAGCGCCATGCCCGGCCTGCCGGATCACCTCTGAGATATGCTGGATGTTCGTGCTAATCTCAACCGTAGTGGCGCTCTGCTGTTCAGCCGCCGTGACGATCTGAGCGATCTGCCCCGAAACCCCATGGACCTGTTCCAGAATCTGTTCCAGAGCAGCACCGGAACGCAGGCTCTCCTCAGTACCACACCGCACCTGGCCGACGCTTTCCTGGATAACCGACACCACCTGGCGAGTCTCGATCTGAATAGCCTTGATCATATCGCCGATCTCCTTGGTTGCGTTCGTCGTACGCTCGGCCAGTGCCCGTACCTCGTCAGCAACCACAGCAAAACCGCGCCCCATCTCACCGGCTCGGGCCGCTTCAATGGCGGCGTTTAAGGCCAACAGATTGGTCTGGTCGGCAATATCCTCGATGGTGGCTACAATGACACCGATCTGTTCAGAGCGGCCACGCAGGTTCTCCATGTTACCGGCAGCGCCACTGACCTGACCACTGATCCGCTCCATGGTCTGAACGCTGCCACGTACCACGGAAGCACCGCTTTGAGCCGCATCAGCCGCCAGATTGGCAGTGCCTGCCGCCGAGGTGCAGTTGCGGGCGATCTCACCAGAGGTGCAGGCCATCTGTTCACCAGCCACTGAGACGGTATTGATCTGGGTCGCCGCACTATCGACCCCTGCAGACATCTCTTCGGCCGAGACGTGCAGACGCTGTGAGGCCAGTTCCACCTGCCGGGCGCTGAGCAGCACACCCCGGGCAAAGTCATGAAACATCTCACCCACCTGATCGAAGTAATGGCTGATCTCGGCAAACTCATCGCCACCTGCAATGGCCGAACGAGCGGTCAAGTCACCGGAGGCGATACGGGCCGATGCATCGGAAAGCTTGCGGGTAGCCACAGCCAGTTCACGCACCAGCAGGGCACAACGGTAGATCGCCACGATCATGCAGAGACCGAAAACCGCTAGCAAACCCAGTCGAATGCGTGCGGTACGTTCACTGACCGTATGGTACACCTGCTGCAGCTGCTCACCCTGCACCCCCGCCAGGCTATGTATCTGCTCCAAGCCGTCCATGGCCTGTTGCATGCCGTAGAGACCTGCCGTCACCATCCCACTGACCATTATCACCACAAAGGCCACCACAACAATCAGTCTGGTCCTGATCTTCATCGCATGCATACATCCCTCTCCTCAGACTGAGTCTTCATCGTGCAGCAGCTGGCTGAGCTGCTCCGGAATCGGCACCGGGCGCTTGGCTGTGTTATCAAAACAGACCATGGTGGTACTGGCAACGGCGTATTCCTTGCCAGCGCCGTCGTGCAACCGATAGGACAACTCGAAGCTGCTGCCGCCGATCCTCGACACGGAGATGGTGACCAGCACGGAATCTCCCGGCAGGATCGGCTGGGCGTAGGAGCATTCGGCCCGTGCCACCACCAGGAAGACCCCCTGCCGGGTCAGCTCCCTAAACGGTGCACTGAACAGCTTGACCCGGGCGGTCTCCATGAAGGTGAAGTAGGCCACCCCGTTGACATGGCCGTACAGGTCCAGATCGGCAAAGCGAACCTCGATAGAGGTGGTATACTCGCGCATCATCAGACTCCTTAGTGCCCCAACATCCCTGCCTTCAGATCGTCATCGGCCGGATTCTGCCCCAGGTAGATGGCCAGTACCGCCCGTGCCAGCGGCACCGAGTGCAGCACCCCCAGCAGGCGGCCGTTGTGACTGGCGGTTACCGTGCCGTCACCGCCGAGGTAGAGGTCAACCTGATCCCCCCGGACGAAATCGTTACGGAAGAGTCCAAGAAAACGCCTGGCATCGGCAGTCCCCGCCACAGCTGGGCTATTTTCACGGAGCCCATCAGCAAAGGCCTCCACGATCTTCTCCGGTTCAACCCGGCTGTAGAGAAAGTTCATCCGGATCAGCTTATCGCCGCTGTCCCGCAGGGCTGCCTCGCCGGAGGTCAGGCGATCGACGCTGTACAGTGACCCCACGTAGATCTTGAAGAAAAACTTCTTCCGGATGCCGTAGCCGTTTAGGTGCAACGTCCGGTTATGCAACTGCAGAACAGGGCTCAGGTTGACACCGGCCACCTGCAGGGCTGAGGCCGTGCCGGTCCAGAGACACAACATACTGATCACCACCAGCAATCTCTTCATCGGTTCACTCCTTGTGCTCTCCATGAGAGTAATATCTGCGCTGCATATCAGCGGGAAAAATCAGGGGGACGATGTTCAAGAAAGGCGCTTAAGGCCTCTTTGGCCTCAGGCCGACGTAACAGTTCGGCAAAATGGCGTCCCTCGGCCAGGATGGTCTCCCGCACCGCGCTGCTGTTTGCCGCTTTCAGCAGCCGCTTGGTCAACTGCAGGGCATCGGGGGGTTGGGCAGCCAGGGCAACGGCCAGCTGCCGGGCGACCGTGGCCACTTCGTAGGCAGGCACCACCCGGTTGACCAGACCAACTGCAACGCCCTGCCGCGGTGAGAACCGTTCACCCAGCAGCAGCAGTTCGGCCGCCCGCCGCTGCCCCATCAACTGGGGCATGAGCAGGGTTGAGGCGGCCTCGGCGCACAGCCCCAGGTTGACAAACGGCATCTGGAACAGGGCGTCCTCGGCGGCCACCACCAGGTCACAGTGCAGCAGCATGGTGGTGCCCACCCCCACCGCCACGCCGTTTACGGCCGCCACAATCGGGGTTCGAGTCTCGCTGATGGTAAGCAGAAACTGCATCACCGGACTTTCTTCCCCCAAAGGCGGGGTCTGGAGAAAGTCCTGCAGGTCGTTGCCGGCGGTAAAACAGGCATCACCGCCGGTGATAATGACCGCCCTGATCCCCTGGTCCTGGTCGGCCCGGCGCAGGCCGGCGGTGAGTCCTTCATACATGGCCGGCGTGAGGGCGTTTTTCTTGTCAGGCCGGTTGATCCGCAGGGTCAGGATCCCCTCGGCCTCGGCAGCCTCTATCCCTGTCATCGTTGTAGTCATGGTCGACGTCCTTTACCGGGTCCTAAAGCATCCCGAGCATACCTCGTTTGAGTGCCTCATCGGCAGGATACACGCCGAAAAAGGCGCGCATGATCGCTGCTTGTAACGGCTTTGAGATCATGGAACCGAGCAACCGACCATTATGCGTCACCACCACACTGCTGTCAGCACCCAACGCCAAGTCCAACTGATCCCCTCGGAGAAAATCATGGCTGAACCAGGATCTGAACTGACGGGCATCGGCGGTGCCGGTAAAGCCCGGAGAATTGTTCTCAAACGCCTCATTCAACGCCTCCAGCACCTT
Organism: Deltaproteobacteria bacterium; assembly: GCA_021778115.1. Taxonomy (GTDB): domain Bacteria; phylum Desulfobacterota; class Desulfuromonadia; order Geobacterales; family Pseudopelobacteraceae; genus Trichlorobacter. The sequence goes on along the minus strand of JAJYCS010000019.1, from coordinate 26,718 downwards.
GTCCCGCGAGACTTTGCTGTACACAAAATGGAGGCGAATCAAGCGGTCACCCTGGTACCTGACCGCCTCAGCGCTGGTATGGATCAACTGGGGTACGTAGAAGGCGCCGACATAGATCTTGAAGAACCATTTGGTACGGAGACCAAATCCGTTCAGCTGCAAGGTCTGTCCATTCATGGTGACCGCGTTGTCCACTGATACGCCGTATACCGTCATGGCCCGCACCGGCAACGCCGTGAACAGCAGCAAGCAGAGCGTCACAACACCTCTGGTAAGATGGTTTGCCACCGTTTGCCCCTTTCTCATCTCTGGATCACTCATAGGATGCGGTTGCCGCAAACCCCTGATGGATGGCGTCAAACACCATCCCCGGCGATGCGGCGTCCCCCACCAGCCGGTACGGGATACCCCGGGCCACCAACCCCTGTTCAAGGGGATTGCAGGGCCTGGTCCCCACCGCCAGCACCACCGTATCGGCTACCAGCCGTTCCTTACTCCCGGCCCGTTCAAGCAGCACCTCGGTCGGCGTAATCTCCAGCACCCTGCTCTCGGTGAGGGCCTTGATGCCGGTCTGTTCCAGGTCCAACAGCATCCCCCAGCGGGTGCTGCGGCCGAAGTTCAGCCCCAGCTCATCCACCATCTCCACCACGGTCACCTCACGGTACCCCTTGAGCGCCAGACGACGCAGCTCATCCGGGGTCTCAGCACCATGGACCAGCAGGAACTTCAGTTCCTCTCCGGTGAGGCTCCCCTCCTCGGCCAACAGAAGGGCGGTCTCCACCCCCACGGCGCCGCCACCGATCACCACCACCCGCCGTCCCACCGTAACCTCACCGGCCAGCACCTGCCAGGCCTGCACCACCTGGGGCAGCTCGACCCCCGGAATCGGTGGCCTGACCGGCTCGCCGCCGGTGGCCAGCACCACCAGATCGGGCTGTTTGGCCTCGATAATCGGCAGGTCCACCGCCTGTCCCAGGGCCACCTGTACCCCGTTCCAGAGCAGCTGATGCTCAAGATCGGCGGCCAGGGTCAGGAACTCATGGCGTCCCGGCGGAGCGCCGGCCAGCTGTAGCTGCCCCCCCAGACGCCCCTTCTGCTCAAGAAGCATGACCCGGTGCCCCCGCTGGGCCGCTGCCAGGGCCGCGCTCATCCCGGCCGGACCGCCACCCACCACCAGAACCTTGCGGGGACGGCTCACCCGCTCGAGCCGCCACTCCTGTTCGTGGCCGGCCCTGGGGTTGCAGAGACACTCGACGCTCTTCATCTTGAAGAGGTTGTCGAAACAGCCCTGCGCGCAGGCCACGCAGTGGACGATCTCCGCCTCCTCACCCTCCCTGGCCTTTACCGGCAACTGGGGATCGGCGATCAGTGCCCGCCCCATCGCCACCAGATCGCAATCACCGGCCTCCAGTAGCCTGCGGGCCGTGGCCGGATCGTTAATCCGATGGCTGGCGATGACCGGCACCGATACCCGTTCCTTGATCCCCCGAGCCAGGTACCCGAACATCCCCCGGGGGACCTCGGTGACGATCTGGGGAACCCTGGCCTCATGCCACCCCACGTTGACGCAGAGGGCGTCTACGCCGGCCTGTTCCAGGCGGACGGCGAACTCCTGCAGCTCCTGCCTGCTGTTGCCGCCGGGCATGAAATCGTTGCCGTTCATCCGGACCATCAGAGGGAAACGCGGTCCCACCGCGGCCCGCACCGCCGCGACCACCTCAAGACCGAACCGGCAGCGGTTGTCAAATGGGCCGCCGTAGCCGTCGCTGCGGCGGTTGGTGTAGGGAGAGAGAAAGGAACTGATCAGGTAGCCAGTGCCGGCCAGGATCTCCACCGCGTCGAAACCGGCCCGCTGCACCCGCTTTGCCGCTGCGGCAAAGGCGGCGACCAGTTCGTCGATGCCGGCCTGGTTCAACTCCTCCGGCTCTTCCCGGGTGAGACGAGACGGGACCGGCGACGGGGCCACTGGCCGCTTGCCCCCCATCAGCATGGAGTGGTTGTACCGTCCGGCATGGTTCAGCTGCACCGCCGCGCGGCTCCCCTGCTCCTTGATGGCCGTTGCCAGCCGGGCAAGGCCGGGGATCAGATGGTCCCGGTGGGCGCCGATGTTGCCTGGGTTGCCGGAACGTTCATCCACGGTGGCGTATCCCACCGTGATCAGGGCTGCCCCCCCCTTGGCCCGCTCGGCGTAGAACGCCACCAACTGGTCCGTCACCTCATAGCGGCGGGCCATGTTCAGGTGCATGGCCGGCATGACGATCCGGTTTGACAAGGTCATACCCTGTATGGTTATCGGTTGAAACAGCGGATCAGACATGGTTCACCCCCTGTGCAACGGTGCAAAACAGTCGGCCACCGGTTCCAGCAGGCCGATCCCCGCCAGGGCATCAGCCAGCAGGTCGGGTTGTGCGATGAGATCGAGCATACAGACGATCTCCGAGACCTTCAGGTAGATCAGAAATGGATCGGTGATCCTCCCCCGGAACAGCTGGGCTGCGATCTCGCTCACCGGCAGGTGGCGCAGGGGGAGGACCAGTGCCGCGCGCTGCAGCAGGGTCCGCACATACCAGAGGATGGTGGCGTCCACCCCGTCCAGATACTCCCGGTGACCGGGCAGGATCCGGTAGCCCCACAACCGGCCCAGATCGGCCAGGGAGCGGCAGTAGGCCCGGTAGTTGTTGAACCGGCCCTGAAAGGTCTCCAGATCGAGGTCCAGAAGCGGCGCCTGAAAGATCCCCCGCAGCAGCACATCGCCGCTGATGGCGCTGTCGCCATGCAGGTAGACCAGATCGCTCTGGGAGTGACCGGGACAGGAGACGAACCGGATCCCCAGGCGGGCCGGCAGATCCGACTCCTCGACGATACTGAACCGCTCCGGCGCCTCGGGGAAGATCCGGTTCCGCTCAAAGGACTCCTGTAACTGCTCGCGGAAGGCACGGTCGAAGCCATACCCGGCCAGCAGCTCGCTGATCCTGGCCAGCCGCTCCTCGTGGTGCCGCAGCTTGAGGGCGTCGCTACGGGGGATCAACACCTCGGCGGCACTCTCCTTAAGCAGCAGATTCACCAGGCCGTAATGATCGACATGACAATGGGTGATCAGGGCGTAGCGCAACCGGCCGAGATCCACCTCCCCCCGCAGGGCCGCTTCCCCCTCCGGCGTGGGAGGGCCGGTATCGAACAGCACCAGACCGTCTTCATGCTCGGCGCTGTAGAAATGGACCGGCCCCACCATGTAGGGGGTGGGCACGGTATGCTGTCGGATGGTCATGACGGTCACCGGGCGCCCTCCCTACTTGGGCCTGTAGACGGTCATGAGGGCCTGGGCCATATCTGCGGGTGTTGGCGCCACGGCAATGCCGCACTCCTCCAGGACCGCGACCTTCTCGGCTGCCGTCCCCTTGCCGCCGGCGATGATCGCCCCGGCATGGCCCATCCGCTTGCCCGGCGGCGCGGTGCGGCCGGCGATATACCCGGCCACCGGCTTGGTCATGTGGTCCTTCACGAACCGGGCCGCCTCTTCTTCGGCGCTGCCGCCGATCTCGCCGATCATGATGACCGCTTCGGTGTCGGGGTCTTCCTCGAACATCCGCAGCACCTCAAGGTGGCTGGTGCCGTTGACCGGATCGCCGCCGATGCCGACGCAGGTGGATTGGCCAAGGCCGATGGAGGTGAGTTGCCAGACGGCCTCATAGGTGAGCGTTCCTGAGCGGGAGACGACGCCGACCTTCCCCGGTTTGTGGATGTAGCCCGGCATGATGCCGATCTTGCACTGGCCGGGGGTGATGACCCCGGGGCAGTTGGGGCCGATGAGACGGGTGCGGCTGCCCCGCAGGTACTGTTTGACCTTGACCATGTCCAGGACCGGGATCCCTTCGGTGATGCAGATGACCAGGTCGATGCCGGCCTCTACCGCCTCCATGATGGAGTCGGCGGCAAAGGGGGGCGGTACGTAGATAACGGAGGCGGTGGCTCCGGTGGCGGCTACGGCGGCACGGACGGTGTCGAAGACCGGGAAGCCGTCGATGACGGTGCCACCTTTGCCGGGGGTGACCCCCCCGACCATCTGGGTGCCGTAGTCACGGGCCCCCTGGGCGTGGAAGAGCCCGGTGGCGCCGGTGATCCCCTGGGTGATGACTCGGGTTTCGCGGTTGATCAGGATACTCATGGTCTGCTCCCCTCCTGGCCTACGGCGGCGACGATCTTTTGGGCCGCGTCGGCCATGCCGTCGGCGGCGATGATATTCAGGCCGCTTTCGGCCAGGATCTGTTTCCCCTGTTGGACGTTGGTCCCTTCAAGCCGTACCACCAGGGGAACCTGGAGGGAGACCTGTTTGGCCGCTTCGACGACACCGGTAGCGATGATGTCGCATTTCATGATGCCGCCGAAGATGTTGACCAGTATCCCTTTGACCTTGCGGTCGGAAAGGATGATTTTGAACGCCTCGGTAACCCGCTCGATGGTGGCACCGCCGCCGACGTCGAGGAAGTTGGCCGGCGCGCCGCCGTAGTGTTTGACGATGTCCATGGTGGCCATGGCCAGGCCGGCGCCGTTGACGAGGCAGCCGATGGTGCCGTCCAGGGAGATGTAGGAGAGGTCGTGCTGGGAGGCTTCGATCTCGTTGGGGTCTTCTTCGTCGTAATCCCGCATGTCGGCGATCTGCAGGTGACGGAAGATGGCGTTGTCGTCAAAGCCGAATTTGGCGTCCAGGGCCAGCAGGTCGTTGTCGGTGGTGACGACGAGGGGGTTGATCTCCAGCATGGAGCAGTCGCAGGCCAGGAAGGTGGTGTAGAGATTGCCGAGCAGTTTGACCGCTTTGGGCAGCAGGGGGCCGGTGAGCCCAAGGGCGAAGGCGATGGTCCGGCACTGGAATCCGGTGAGCCCCACCAGGGGGTCGACGGTCTCGATGACGATCTTGTCCGGGCTGTTGGCGGCTACTTCTTCGATCTCCATGCCCCCTTCGGTGGAGGCCATGAGGCTGACCCGCGAGCTGGCCCGGTCGACGACGAGGCTCAGGTAGAGCTCCCGTGCGATGCTGCAGCCGTTTTCCACCAGGACACGGGTGACGACTTTCCCTTCAGGGCCGGTCTGGTGGGTCCGCAGGACCATTCCCAGCATGTCGCGGGCGGTGCTCCGCACTTCGTCGGGGGTGCGGGCCAGTTTGACACCGCCCCCCTTGCCACGGCCGCCGGCGTGAATCTGGGCCTTGACGACCCACGGACCCGGACCCAGCCGCTTGGACCACTCACGGGCGCTGTTGCCGTTGTAACAGACATGACCGTCCGGTACCGGCACCCCAAACTTCCTCAATATCGCCTTCGCCTGATACTCATGGATATTCATTGCTTACTCCGCTGATCATGAAGGTTAGCTGCCCATTCAAAACAGATACCGCTCCGCATCCAGACAGGCCGCGGCCAGGCAACGCTTGGCCGGCAGCAGGCCGGTGGCGTCGTACTTGGTGAAACGGCGCACCCCGGCCAGCAGCATGGTCAGGGTATCCCCCTCCTCCACGTAGTAGGCGGCCTTGCGGGCGGCGGTGCCGACGGTCTCGGTGGCGCTGAAGGTGAAGACCTTGACGGCGGCGCTCACCGCTGCACGACGGGCCTCGCTCAGGCGGGGCATGATCTTCTCGGCCCGCAACACCGCGCTCTCAATGGCGAAGATGTTGATGGCGATATCGGCGGCGGCCAGCAGCACCTCCTGCTCATCCTTGATCTTGTCCATGAACTTCTGCACACCGCTACCGGCCAGCACCAGGAACGCCTTCTTCAGGTTGGCCAGCAACGCCTTTTCAGCGGCAAACGGCACCGTCTCGTCCAGCTCCACGAAATCGGGAGACATCAGGGACTCAAAGGCCTTCATCGCCTCTTTCTGCAGCGGGATCTCCCCCTTCATGGCCCGACGCAGGATGGTGCCGGGGATCAGCAGCCGGTTGATCTCATTGGTCCCTTCCCAGATCCGGTTGATCCGCTCGTCACGGTAGAACCCCTCGGCAGGGTACTCCTGGGTGAAGCCGTAGCCGCCGAAGACCTGCAGCACCTCATCCACCACATGGGCCAACACCTCGCTGCAGAAGACCTTGGCGATGGCGCATTCGATGGAATACTCCTCGATCCCCTGGAGATAGGCGTCGTAATAGTCCGGGGTCTCTTTCGGTATGGTGGCGAGGCGGTCATCAATCATACCTGCCAGGCGGTAGACCACCGCCTCGGAGGCGAAGATCTCAGCCGCCATGTCGGCAAACTTCTCGCCGATGGCGCCGAAGGTGGCAATCGGGACACCGAACGCCTTCCGTTCCTTTGCATAGCGCAGCGCTTCGGCGATCGCCTGCTTCGACGCGCCGGTGGTCGCCGCACCGAGCTTGAAACGACCGATGTTCAGGACGTTGAAGGCGATCTTGTGCCCTTTGCCGATCTCACCCAGCAGGTTTTCCACCGGCACCTTGGCATCTTCCAGGATGACCTGGGTGGTGGAGGAACCTTTCACCCCCATCTTCTTCTCCTCAGCCCCTATGGAGAGGCCTTCGGTGGTCCGTTCCACGAGGAAGGCCGTGAACTGCTGCTTGTCAATCTTGGCAAAGATCGTGTAGAGGTCGGCGAACCCGCCGTTGGTGATGAACTGTTTCGTGCCGTTCAGGATATAATGGGTACCGTCCGGCGACAGGGTGGCGGTGGCGGCGGCCCCCAGGGCATCGCTGCCGGATCCGGGTTCGGTGAGGCAGTAGGCGGCCACCCACTCGCCGGAGACCAGCTTGCCGAGGTACTTCTCCTTCTGCGCGTCGGTGCCGTAGTAGACCAGCGGCAAGGTGCCGATGCCGGTGTGGGCCGTGTAGGTGACCGAGAAGGAGCCGGCCTGGGAGATCTTTTCGGCGGCCAGCATGCTGGTGACCTTGTCCAGGTCCAGCCCGCCATAGGCCTCCGGCGCGTCGATCATCAGCAGCCCCAGTTCGCCGCACCGCTTCATCAGGGCGACATTGATGGTGAAATCCTGGTGTTCGATCTCGTCACGCCGGGGGAGCACCTCGTTGATCACAAACTGCTCCGTGGTCTCGCCGATCTGTTTCTGCTCGTCGGTAAAATCTTCCGGGGTAAAGATGTCGTCCTTGCCTACTTCCGTGATCAGGTATTCGGATCCTTTAAACAGTCGAGCTGCCATGGTTGTTCTCCTTCGCTATGGTTGAGAGGTCATTCAGACCCGTTCAAAGATCCCTGCCGCACCCATCCCACCGCCGATGCACATGGAGACCATGCCGTAGCGGGTGCTGCTCCGCTGCATCTCGTGCAGGAGGGTGGCGGTCAGTTTGGCGCCGGTGCAGCCCAGGGGATGCCCCAGGGCGATGGCGCCGCCGTTAACGTTAATCCGGGCCTGGTCGAGCCCCAGAGTGCGGATGCAGGCCAGGGACTGGGAGGCGAAGGCCTCGTTTAACTCCAGCAGGCCGATCTCATCCTGCTGCAGTCCGGCCAGACGCAGGGCCGCCGGTATCGCCTCCACCGGACCGATCCCCATGATCTCCGGCGGCACCCCCCGCACGGCAAAGGCGACAAAACGGGCCAGAGGGTCTTTGCCGACCCGTTTGAGATATTCCTCGGAGACCACCATCACCGCGGCGGCGCCGTCGGTCATCTGGGAGGAGTTGCCGGCGGTGACCGAGCCGTCTGTCCTGAAGGCTGGCTTCAGCTTGGCCAGGCCGGCCGCGGTGGTATCCCCCCGCACGCCATCGTCTTCGGCAATCAGCTGCGTGCTACGCACCATTTTACCGTTCACCAGGTTGCAGGACTCCACCTCCACCGAAACGATTTCGTCGGCAAAGCGTCCGGCAGCGATGGCGGCGGCCGCCTTCTGATGGCTGGCAGCGGCAAAGGCGTCCTGATCCTCGCGACTGACCTCGTACTGGGCAGCCACCTTCTCGGCGGTCACCCCCATGGAGGCGAAGGACTCGGGCCAGGTGGCCACCAGGGCGGGGTTAGCACTGTACTTGCTCCCCCCCATCGGGATCATGGTCATGCTCTCGGCGCCGCCGGCGATGATGCAGTCAGCAAACCCGGCCATGATCCGCTCCGCTGCCGAGGCGATGGTCTGCAGCCCCGAAGAGCAAAACCGGTTCACGGTCTGGGCCGGCACCTGAAACGGCAGTCCGGCCTTCATGGCCGCCACGCGGGCCATATTCATCCCCTGCTCACCCTCCGGGAAGGCGCAGCCCATCAGGATATCCTCCACCTCCAGCGGGTCGGCGCCGGTCCGTGCCAGCAGCCCGGCAATGGCCGCCGCCGCCAGATCGTCGGGACGCATATCCCTGAAACCACCTTTTTTTGCCTTGCATCCGGCGGTACGGCAGGCCGCCAGGATATATGCCGTCTTCATATCGAACCTCCTGAATCGAGTTGTACGCTATCGTTTCCGCTCCTAGTTGCGGAGCGGCTTCCCCTTTTTGAGCATATGCTGGATCCGTTCCGCGGTCTTCTTCTGGCCACAGAGCCGGACAAAGGCCTCCCGCTCCAGCTGCAGCAGGTACTCCTCGGTGATCAGGGTGCCGGCCGGGACATCGCCGCCGGTGATCACCTCGGCCACCGTACCGGCCAGAGAGGCGTCATAGGCGGAGATGAAGCCCCCCTCCTTCATGTTCCAGAGCTGAGACTTGATACTGGCGGCTACGCTGCGGCCCGGCGCCTTCAGGTTCACCAGCGGGGCGCCGGGGCGGTAGGTTGCAGCCAGGGAAAGCGCCTTCTGCTTGGCATCGAAGATCCGCCGTTCCATATCCATACTGATGGCGTCCCCCTGACGCAGGTAGCCCATACCGAACAGCTCGGCAGCGGACAGGGAGACCTTGGCCATGGCGATGTTCATGAAGTTCTTGAAGATGAACGGCTGGACGTCGCACTCGTTCTGCTCGGCCAGGAGGATGGCCCGGAGCGCCATCTCCTTGGTGCCACCACCGGCCGGCAAGAGCCCCACCCCCAGTTCCACCAGCCCCATGTAGGTCTCGGCGTGGGGGATGATCGCATCGGCATGCAGACAGGTCTCGCAGCCGCCCCCCAGGGCCAGACCATGGGGGGCCGCCACCACCGGCACCTTGGCGTACTTGATCGCCATCATCGCCTTCTGGAACCCCTTGACCGTCAGGGCGATCTCGTCATAGGCCCCTTCCGCCACCGCCATGGCCAGCAGCATCAGATTGGCCCCCACCGAGAACTGGGGCGCCTCGTTGGCGATCACCAGACCGACCCCGTTCTCCTCCACATACCGGGTGGACTTCTGGATCATGCTGAGGATCTCGTTGCCGATGGCGTTCATCTTGGTATGGAACTCCAGGCCGAAGACGCCGTCCCCCAGGTCCACCAGGGTGGCGCCGCTGTTCTTCTCGACAACACCCCCCGCACGTTTCAGGACCTGCAGGGAGAGCCGCTCGGCCACCACCGTCACCGGCCGGTACTCCTTGCTCTGGAGGCAGTAGTATTGGGGCTGGTTGTCCTCAAAACGGTAGAACGACGTCACCTCCTTAAGGCATGCCGGCACCGTCACCCCATCCGCCTCGGCCCGTTGGACAAAGGCGGCCGGGCCTATGGCGTCAAGCATCTCGAACGGCCCCAACTCCCAGTTGAACCCCCACTTCATGGCGTTATCCACGTTGACGATGTCGTCGGCGATCTCAGGGATCCGGTTCAGAGTATAGATCAGGGAGTCACGCACGTTCTTCCAGGCAAACTGCGCCCCCTTGTCGCTGCCGGCCAGGAGCGCCTGCAGCCGCCTGCCTGGATCGTCGATCCCCTTGGCCGCCTCCACCGAGGCAAACTTGGGCCGTTTGCTTTCGGCATACTCGCCGGTGGTGTAATCGTAGTAGAAGAGCTGGGTCCCCTGCTCTCCCTTCACCTTTTTGTAGAACCCCTGTCTGCTCTTGTTCCCCAGCAGCCCCTTGGCCACCATCTCATCCATGAAGGCGGGCAGACGGAACACCTCCCGCTCCTCGTCGTCGGGAAGCAGCTCGAAGGAGTTGTTGGCCACATGGCGCAGGGTATCGATCCCCACCAGATCGGCGGTACGGAAAGCGGCACTCTTGGGGCGGGCCGTGGCTGGGCCGGCCACCGCATCCACCTCCTCCACGGTCATGCCCAGCGCCTGCATGGTGCGGATGCTGTTGCAGATGGCGTAGACGCCGATCCGGTTAGCGATAAAGTTGGGGGTATCCTTGGCGTAGACGATCCCCTTGCCCAGACGCTTGGCGATGAAGGCAGCCATGAATTCGACCACCTGCGGATCGCAGGCGCTGCAGGGGACGATCTCCAGAAGACGCATATAGCGGGGCGGGTTGAAGAAATGGGTGACCAGGAAGCGCCGCTGCAGCTCTTCCGGCAGTGCCGCCGCCATCTCGTTCACCGACAGGCCGCTGGTGTTGGTGGAAAGGATCGCCCCCGGCTTCAGGTTGGGGGCCACCTTCTCGGTGAAGAGCTGCTTCTTGATGGCCATGTTCTCCACCACCACCTCGATCACCCAGTCGCACTCCTTGAGCCGGGCCATGTCGTCGTCGAAGTTCCCCACCTCGATCAGGTCGGCGTAGTGGGGGAGGAAGAACGGGGCTGGCTTCATCTTCCTCAGCCCCTCCAGCCCGGCGGCGGCAAAACGGTTGCGCACCGCACGGTCGGCCAGGGTCAGCCCCTGCTGCTGCTCGCTTTCATTGGGTTCCCGCGGGACGATATCCAGCAGGAGCACCGGGATGCCGGCGTTGGCCAGGTGGGCGGCGATGGTGGCCCCCATCACCCCTGCGCCGAGTACTGCCGCCTTGTTGATCTGTCTCATTGCGCCTCTCCTTGTACGTGCCATTCTCTGCGTTCGATTAATTGCTGCCGTCGCTGTACATCGCCTCGATCTTTTCCTTGTACTTTTCCTGAATCACCTTCCGCCGCAGCTTCAGGGTCGGAGTCAGTTCCCCTCCCTCGATGGAGAACTCCACCGGCAGCAGCACAAAGCGCTTGATGGTCTCATACTGGGGCAGCCGACTGTTGGCCTCATTGATCCGCTCCTCATACAGAGCCCGTACCCGCTCGCTGCTGACCAGGTCATCCAGTGCGAAGTGATGAATCTGTTTGCTGCGGGCGAAATCGAACAGCCGCTCCAGGTTGGGGGTGATAAGGGCCACCAGATAGGGGCGCCGGTCTCCGTACACAAAGACCTGGGAGATATACTTGTCCAGCTTCAGTTCGTTCTCGATCGGCTGCGGGGCGATGTTCTTACCGCCGGCGGTAATGATCAGCTCCTTCTTCCGATCGGTGATGTAAATGAAGCCGTTATCGTCGATATGCCCCATGTCTCCGGTCTTGAACCAGCCATCCTCGAACGCCTCGGCGGTGGCTTCGTCGTTATGGTAGTAGCTCTGCATCACCTGGGGCCCCTTGATCAACAGTTCACCGTCGTCGGCGACCTTGAACGCCGTCCCCTCCAGGGGGATCCCCACCGAACCGAAGCGGAGCGCCGTGAAACGGTTGAAACTGACCGCCGGGCTGGTCTCGGTCAGGCCATACCCCTCTAGGATCGGCAGTCCCATGGCCCAGAAAAACTCGTTGATGGTCTTGTCTAGGGGGGCCCCGCCGCAGCAGAAAAACTTGAGCCGACCGCCGAACCGATCACGCACCTTGCCGAACACCAGGCGATCGGCCAGGTTGTATTTCAACTGCAGCATCCCCACCGACTCCCGCCGGACATACTTCCGCTGGACGTACTCCTTGCCTATCTTCAACGCCCAGTGAAAAATTTCTTTCCGCAGGGTCGGCATCTGATGGACGTTCTCCAGTATGCCGGAATAGATCTTCTCGAACAGCCGCGGGACACTCACAATCACCGTGGGCTGCACCTCCAGCATATTCTCCGGCACCTTCTCCACGCTCTCGGCAAAGGCCATCATCGCCCCGGAGGCGATGGTGGTGTAGTAGCCGGCGGTCCGCTCCAGGACATGGCTTAACGGCAGAAAACTGAGCATGACGTTTTCTTCAGCCAGCTCCTTGAGAGAATGGAGCAACGTGGTAACATTGTGCAGGATATTGGCGTTGGTCAGCACCACCCCTTTCGGGACGCCGGTGGTGCCGGAGGTATAGATGATGGTCAGGGGGTCATCCAGCCCCACCTGATCGATGCCGGCCTCCAGGGAGACCAGTTCGGCCGGGCTGATCGGCAGGTCGATCTCCGAGAGCTGGTAGAAGGTAGTCAGCGGCAGGGCCTGTTCCCCCAGGAAACGCTCAAAGGAGACCACCAGCTCCACCTGGGGGATCTCATCCTTGATCTTGAGCAGTTTGGCGTACTGATAGGTGTTGGAGATGAAGACCACCCGCGCCCCGGAGTGATTCAGGGCATACTTGACCATCTCCGGGGTATTGGTGGGATAGATCGGCACGGTGATGCAGCCGGCAGCCAGTATCCCCATGTCGGCGATCACCCAGCCGACCCGGTTTTCCGAAAGGATGGCGATCCGGTCCCCCGGATGCATCCCCAGCTTGACCAGCCCCCGGGAGACCATCAGGGCCCGCTGATAGTACTGAGCATAGGTAAGGGTGACGTACCGCCCCTGCTTCTTGTACTTGAGGGCGAGCCGGCCGGCGTAGGCCGCCGCGTTTTTCCGCAGCATGTCGGGGATCGATCTGAAGGTGATATCGGACATCACGGCACCCGCCTGAGTGGATTTGATCCCAGCTTATATGTCCTTTACGCGCATGTCAACTACAAAATAAAATAATTTTTTATCGCGTCGCGTAGCCGCAACAGGCCCCATCGTCTTACATTACATAACATGTTGAAATAACTTACTCCTGTTCGCATCATCCGGCATCGCCCCGCCGAGCGACATAAAAAATTGAATAAAAGCGTTTTATTGCTACAATAGCATCACTGCCTGCGATAGGGGCGCCGCGATGGCCATGACTCACGCCTATATATACGGTAAAAGCATCTGCATGATGAACAGGCAAAACTATTTTATTTTTATACTTGACATTAGCGTTAATGACAAATTATAAATTTATCAAAATACCGTTCTATCAACCCCAAAGGAGGGCCTGAACCCATGAGAAGAGAGAGAGAGAAGCGCAGCAGCAGACGAGATGACGCGCGACGACTCGTCCAGCGTCTCGCCGTCACCGGGATCATGCTGGCAGCCGGCAGCGCCTATGCGGGTAACGTGGACACCTTCGGCATCGGCTCACGGGCGACGGCCCTGGGCGGGGCCTACGCCGCCACCGCCGACGACCCGTTCGCCGCCTACTACAACCCGGCCGGCCTCACCCAGATCAAAAGCGCCACCATCACCGCCGGCGCCCACCTGCTGGCTCCCAGCATGCAGGCCAACGACCTGGGCGCCACCGCTGCAGCAGGAGGCACAGCGCCGGCGGGAAGCACCCTGATCCCCCCAACCAATGTGGATGACCGCTCCGATGTGATGGCGGTGCCGCACCTGGGCTTTGCCATGCCGATCAACAACCGGCTGGCGGTGGGGCTGGCCGCCTATGTCCCCTGGGGGCTGGACATCAAGTGGTCCAGTTCCGATCCGGCCGCCTACAGCTCCAGCCACTCGTGGTACAACCGGATAGTGCTGACACCGACGGTGGCGTACAAGATCACCGATCAGCTCTCCGTCGGGGCCGGTATCTCATTGGGCCGCTCCGAGAGCGGCGACGAGCACTACCTCTTCGCCGGCAGCCCCACCGGTCCGGCCGGACAGTTCCAGAACTGGAAGATCAAGACCCAGCTGGTGGACGACCTGAACTGGTCCTACAACCTGGGGGTGATGTACAAGCCGTTTACGCCGCTCACCCTGGGGGGCACCTACCGCAGCCGCACCGAGACCAACTTCAAAGGGACCACCGAGGTATCCGGGTTCCCGGTTGCCGGCTCCCCCATCAACCAGAAGGTCAACACCTCCGTCTCGGTTGACCACCCGCAACAGGTCCAGGTCGGGGTCCGCTACCAGCCGATCAAGACGGTCTCCATGGAACTTGACTACGTCTGGACCAACTGGAGCATCATCGACTCCTACACCGCCCACTTCAGTGCCCCCCTGGTGGTGCTGGGCGGGGCGACCTCAAAGACCTATGCCCGCAACTGGAACGACACCAACCAGATCCGGATCGGCGTCGAATGGCAGGCATTGGAGTGGCTGGCCCTGCGTGGCGGTTATTTCTACGATCCCTCCCCGGTGCCCGATACCACCTTCGACCTCACCTGGCCTGATGCCGACAAGAAGACCTACTCCCTTGGCGCCGGCTTCAAGATGGGTAAACATCTCACCCTCGACACTGTGGTGCAGTACACCTACGCCGAGCAGAAGCGGCAGATCGGCGGCGAGAGCGTCAACCTGAACGCCATGACCGGCGCCGCACCCTCACAGGCATCGGTGAATGCCAACGGACAGCTGTGGGGCGGTGGCCTGACCTTTACCTACACCTTCTAACCGGGACCATATCGTTATGAGACTCCAACCTATACGAGGTAACGCCATGCGACAGACATTCACACGATGTATCCTGGCACTCCTGTTCCTGCTGGCCCTGGGCTGCAGCAAGCAGGACGGCATGTCCGGCAGCGCCAGCCCCACCACGGCGCTGTTCGACCCCACCGACAGTACCGGCAGCTCGATCCCGCTGCCCAACGTCCTGGCCACAGCATCCGCCAAGGACCCCTTGACCCAGTACACCAGCGCCAGCGGCGCCATTGGCGTCAGGCCGGCCAACACCCCCATGACCCCGCCGGAGGCCCTGGCCTATGTGAACCTCTACGAGATGGGGAACACCAACGCCGTGTCAGGGGTGAACGCGCCGATCTACATCAGGTTTTCCGCGCCTCTGGACCCGACAACGGTAACCGCCGCCAACATCAAGGTGTTCCAGACCACCGGCGACAGCAACGGTCTGACCGAGAACAACCCCCTGACCTTCAAGGATGTCTCGGGACTGTTTGACTACCGCTACACCGCCGGTGGCACCGACCTGTTCCTGTTTCCCAAGTTCCCGCTGCTCCCCGGCACCCGCTATCTCTACCTGGTGACCAACCGGGTGAAGGATACGAACCAGAGCCCGGTCACCAGCTCCCTCTACTTCGATGCCCTCAAACTGACCCAGCCCCTCACCGGCAGTTCTTTTGCCGGACTCGAACCGGTTCGCGCCAACACCACCAGTAACGGGGCTATCCTCTTCTCCGGCTACGCCAAGGTGATGGATGACCTGATCGCCGCCGCTGCCACCACCACCGTCACCGGGCGTGACCAGATCTCCCTCCTGGGCCGGTTCATCACCACCGGCGCAGGCGCCGTACGCCTGACCGTTACCGGCGCCAGCACCGATTTTGCCACCACCAACCTGCTGCCGATGGAATCGGCCCTCTACGCCTTTGCTGCCAAAGGGCTCCCCGGCAACAGCCTCTTCCCGGCCAGCTCCGGTTACACCCCCTGGACCGTTCCGGCTGGCAGCATCACCAATATTACTCCTGATACCTACTGGTCAGCGGTCCTGAAGACCACCACCACCGCACCTGCCAGCGTGGGGGCCGTCTACACCGGCACCATCGCCAGCGCCGATCTTTCCATGGATCCGGTGGTGGTTGCCGCCAACACCTCCAGTATGGACCTCACCGGTGTCACCGGCGCCGACAACCCGGCAGCCGGGGTGCTGCAGCCGTTCCGCACCGGCAGCAGCAAGCAGCTGTCCGGTTTTTACTACGCCAACCGCACCGTGCCGTTCGTCTACATCACCCCGAAGGGGACCGCCCCTGCTGGCGGCTGGCCCCTGGTAATCTTCCAACACGGTATCACCGGACAGAAGGAGCAGGTGATCGCCGTTGCCCAGACCCTGACCCAAAGCGGCTTTGCCGTAGCGGCCATCGATTTGCCGCTGCATGGTCAGCTGGCAATCTCAGGCCACACGACCGGCGCTGTCTGGGGCCAGGATTTCATGGCCTTGGGGGCCCCCCTGGCCACCCGTTCAAACATCCAGCAGGCCGCCTTCAACCTCGACCGCCTACAACTGACCGTTAAAGCGGGCGGCTTTGCCGGACTCGGGGCCGATGCCCCCAGTATGGCCACCACGCCGAAGTTCGTCGGCATCAGCCTCGGCTCCATCGTAGGTGCCTACTACCTGGCCGGCAACACCACACTGTCCACCACCGGCTATCCCTACACCCAGACCTCGCTAAACAGCGACATGAAGGGCCTCCTCAGCGTGCCGGGTGGCCGCCTGGCCTATCTGCTGCAGGACAGCCCGGCCTTTTCGCCCTCCATCAATGCCGGCCTGGCCGCGGTCGGGATCAAGCAGGGAACCCCCACCTACAATCAGTTCTTTCAGGTAACCCAGTCGGTGGTCGATCCGGTGGATCCGGCCACCATCACCACACCGCTGGCCAGCGGTCTCCCCTCCCGCCTCTCCGGCCGGGTCCTTATCCAGGAGGCCACCAGCACCACCTCGACTAACGGTGACCAGGTGATCACCAACCCCTACTGCCGCTACTTCGGCAGCGCCCTGGGCGGACGGGGGGTCATCGGCGCCGAGATCGCCTCGGGCTTTAACCAGCTGGCCTACCTTACCAACAGCAGGATCCCGTCGCTCTTCCTCTACTACCTGAGCGCAACAGGGGCCCCGCTGCCGAAGACCGTCGTGGCCGCCGGCATCAGCCAGAGTGCGCCCTACGGCCCCCTGGCAGCGACCCCCACGGAAGGGTATTTCCAGTTTGACCAGTCCGATGCGACCCACGGCATGCTTCTCGATCCGGTCAATTCGCCCAAGGCCATTGTGCTGGCCCAGACCCAGATGGCGTACTACCTCTTGACCGGTGTGGTGGTCGACCCGACCACGTCGCCGCTGGCCCCGGTCTATGCCGCGAAACTGGGCGCAACCCCCTCGCTGCCGATCACCTTCAGCCTGCCGCAGCACCTCACGATACTGGGCTACTGATAGTCTGATCAGCTACAACACTGCAACAACAGAGGGCGGGGAACACTCCCCGCCCTCGTCTCATCTCAATCCATGCCGTTACATCAAGGCGCGCCGCCTGTTCAATGGCAGCAGGCGGCATCCTCACGACCGATCTTGTCGGCCGTTCCGGCATAAGCGGGCGTCGTCTCCTCATCGGGCCAGTCGGTATCGCTGTTGTACGTCTGATACCGCTTCGGATCCTGGACCTTCTCCGAGGCGCGGAAAACCACATGTTCGGAGCGGTGCACCGTATCCCAACGGAGGTTTCCGTTCAAGTCTCCCCCCGGCTTCACCTGGGCCACCGAGGCCGGCCTGCCGGTCACGGCGTCCACCAGCCGGTTGCCGTCCCACTCCAGGTAGTTGTTACGGCCGTCAAAAAAGCTCACCTCCGGTATCAACGAGGGATAGGCCGGGAAGACCATCTCGACGTCATGCCGGACATAGCTGGTGTCGACCGGTTCAAAGGCGGTCAGGTTGCCCCACTCCACCCACGAACCGTCGTACATCCTGACATCCTTGAAACCGCAGATCTCATGCAGGGCGTAGAAGTAGAAGGCAGAAACAGCGCCGGTGTTGCAGTAGAGGATAATCGGCTTGGTGCCGTCAATACCAGCCTTGGCAAACAGCTTCAGCAGTTCGGCCTTGCTCTTGTAGCGGTGATCCGGCCCTGCCAACGCCGGGACGGTAATGTTGTACTGCGGTGTCTTGGTCAGGTGGGCCCCTTTGATAATCCCCTCAAAGGAGCTGTCCTTGACACAGAGCGGGATGGCGAAGTTGGGATTTTGGGGGGTGTGATGCATCGCCAGCCACCGGTTGGGCAACGGCACCGGCGGGTTGACCGTCATACTGAACGGTACCCGTGGCTGCTTGCCGTCATTGGCGGCGGCGGCGAACAGCATCTGGCTCAAGGTAAAGACGGCCCGGTCCGCGTTGCGGGTAAAGAGCTGCGTTTTTGCATCGTACCCGAATCCGGGCACCTGGTAGATATCGGGGATGCCGTCACTGCCGGGCCTGCCGGCGGCCGTTCGCTCATCCTTCAGGTAGTAGGCGGCCGGCGGTTGCCGTGCATCCAGCAGGTAGACCGAACCGTTTGAGGTTGCCCCGCTGTCCACCAGAGAGATCATCTCCCCCAGGCTGACCCTGATCTGGAAGTGCCGAGTCGGCAGTTGGGCCAGGCTGAAGGTGGAAGGGGTCACCGCCGGTTGCGCTATCCCCTTTTCCAGGGGGTAGCCGGCATCGGCATACCCCTTGGTGCTACCGTCCAGAAGTTTCAGCTTGTCCGGTGAAAAGCCCCAGTAGTACAGGGTCCACCAGAGGCGCGGGGCACAGACCATCCAGGGGTTCTGCTGGGGACTGGCCAGCACCAGCAGATCATCCTTGGTGACGCCGAGCTTCTGCAACATGGCGTTGATCCTCGCCCCGATGCCCACCTCATGCTCCGTCACCATCGGCCCTTCGCTCCGGTCGGCCACCTCGCCGCCGGCATGGGCGGTAAAATACAGCGAGCCCGGGATATGCCCCAGCTCATGGCGCCTGTCAAGCTGCCCGATCAGCAGATACTGGGGCGACCGGTCCCCAAAGCGGGCCTTCACCATCTCCTGCAGCTTGGCGGCATCCCCGGCAAACCAGGAGAACCGGTCGCTGGGGTTGGGCACCACATTGATGATCACCACCCGCTCCCCCTTTTCCGTGCGATAGCCGTGGTCGATCCATTGCTTCAACTGGGCCGGTTCGATGAGGGACCCGGCCGAGGCGGACCCGGCATAAGCAGCCAAGGTTACGAACAGGGCAATACAGAAGACAGCCAACCGGAATGACTGCAAAACAATCCGCATACATGCTCCTTTATCTGGGTATTAGGGACCTTCCAGAGAAAATCCCTTCTTAAAGACCGCAAGACAGGCGTACACCACCTCAGGGAGATAACGCCGACCGCGGAAACGGCGCAGCTCATCAAAGGCCTCGGACAACTCCTTTGCCGGCCGGTAGGGACGATGGGAGGCGATGGCCTCCACCAGATCGGCCACGGTAACAATCTGTGCCTCCTGCAGAATAGCCCCACCCTGAAGACCCTGCGGATAGCCGCTGCCGTCCAACCGTTCGTGGTGTTGGTGGACGATTCGGGCCACCGGCCAAGGGAACTCAATACTTACTAAAATCTCATAACCGGCCTGAGGATGCGCCTTGATCAGATTGAACTCCGCCTCGGTCAACCTCCCCGGCTTACTCAGAATCTCCACCGGCACGCACAACTTGCCGATATCATGCACGAGAGCCGCAGTAAGGATGCCGTTGACCTGTTCTACGGAGAGTCCCATCTCTTCGGCGATGGCCTGGGCCAGACGTGCAACCCGCTGCTGGTGACCGGCGGTATATGGGTCCCGAATTTCCAGGGCGGTGGCCAGGGTCTGTATGGTCTGTCGAAAGAGCCGTTGTGACTTGTCCAGACTCTGCTGCAGCATTTCAAGCATTGCCTGGCGTTCACTGATGTCGACCGCCATCACCATCACGCCGTCGACTCCGTCCTGCAGCGCCTTGAGCGGGGCGGTGGAGATGCTGATGGCAGCACTGGCGCCATCTTTACAACGCACCGTGAGATCCATGCCGCGGTATACCTCGCCGGCCACGGCCCGCTCACGCAGCAGCCGGAACTCGGCGTCCCGCTCAACGGGGACGATCGGGTTGGTCCGACCCAACACCTCCTCGGCCTGCCAGCCAAACAGCCGTTCGGCAGCCTGGTTCCAGAACAGGATCCGGGCAGCGCGGTCCACGGCAAAGATCGCCAGCGGTGAACCATGCACCAAGGCGCGGAGAGTCTGTTCTCCCAGTGGCGGAAGTTGCATAGTAGACTGAGGAACGGCAGTAACCTTCTTCATGGGAGATCAGGCGGTCTGCAGCAGCCATTCAAAGGTCGGCAGGGCGCTTGCCAGCGCCGGGGCCGATCTGGCAAATCGCGCGATGGCAAAGGCCTCCAGTATCTCTTCAGTGGTTGCGCCTGCCTTCTTGGCCTGTTTGGCGTTGTTCAGGATGCAGGCTGGCGAATCAAGGGCCACCCCTACCGACAGGGCGATCAGCGCCTTGTACTTCACGGGGATAGCGGTGCCATTCATTGCACCCTGCCGTTCCGCTACAAATCGCATCACCTGCCCCTCATCCAACTGCCCCAAAAGTTCCAAAGGGCGAGGCACCTCACCGTTTTCTTTTCTCATGTTTTCCATCAGTTCCTTGAAATCCATGGTTGCATCTCCTTGTTATGACGCCGCATCGGTCAGCTTCGTACCCCTGGCTTCATGCCTTCTCCGGTGAAAGCGTTTTTTCACCTTTTCCGTCAGGTCCTCGAACAGCGAATAAAAGATCGGCACATACAACAGGGTCAGGAAGGTGGATACCATGAGGCCGCCAATGGCCACCACCGCCAGGGGGGAGAGCCGTTCCAGTCCGATGGCCCACTCCATGGCGATCGGGATCATCCCCACCGCCGTGCCGAAGGCGGTCATCAGGATCGGCCGGGTCCTAACCCGCACACTCTCCCGGAGCGCATCGAAGGTGGACATACCCTGTTCCTTGGCCATCTCGATGAAGTCGATCAGGAGGATGGAGTTTTTCACCACGATCCCGGCCAGGAGGATCAACCCCATGAACGACCCCATGGACTGGTGCTTGCCGGTGATCAGCATCGACCAGGTGGCGCCGATCAGGGCCAGGGGGATGGCCACCATGATGGTCAGCGGGTGGATGAACGACTTGAAGGCCGGCACCAGGGAGAAGTAAAGCAGCACCATGCCGATCATCAGCGCCGACATGAGGGCGGTGAAGGACTCCTTGGCCTGTTTGGCGTCCCCCTCCTGGGAGAGGGTGTACCCCCCCGGCGGCAGCTGCAACCCCTTGAGCGCTACCTGGACGTTATCCATGATATGGGAGACCGCCGCCTTCTCCCGGTAGCCGAAGATGTCGATGGTATTCTGCATGTTCTGCCGGGTGAGCAGCATCGGCACGTAGGAGGTGGAGATACTCCCCAGGGCAGCCAGCGGCACCTCCCCCTGGGGTGTCTTTACCTTGAGCTGGTTCATCTCGGCGATGCTGTCCCGCTGGGCCGCCTCAAAACGGGGGCGGATCAGGAAACCGTCCTCTCCGGCCACCCGGAACAGGGATGCCGCCCCCCCCTGAACGGCGGCCTGTACCTGAGCAGCGATATCCTTGGGTGAAATACCGAACTGGGCGCACTTCTCCCGGCTGGCGACAAAGTTCACCTCCTTCTTGTCGGCGGTCCAGGAGAGGGATACCGACTTAAGGCCCCGCACCGCCTCCAGCCGGCGCTTGATCTCGGCGCCGAGGCCAGACAGCACCTGGGGATCAGGGCCGCTCACCATCACATCCACCGTGGAACGGATGGAGGAGAGCGGCGTGGCGCCGTAGTCAAAGACATCCACCGATTTCATCCCCGGGATGGCCAGGAACTTGCGCCGCATGTCGTCCTCGATCTGCCACATGGTCTGCTTGCGGTGGAAGCGGTCCACCAGGTTGATGGTGATGTTCCCCTGCTGGGGGTTCTTACCGCTGCCGAAGGAGACCACCGACGGCTCCGACCCCAGGGTGGAACTGACCGCCACCACCCCTTCCTCGCCGTAGATGATCTTTTCCATCCGGGAAAGGATGGCGTTGGTTTGAGCCAGGGAGGAGTTGCTGTCCGCCTCGAAGTTGATCTTGACGATCCCCGTGTCCATGGGGGGCATGACATCCTGGCCGATGAGCGGCTTCACCACCTTGCCGCTGATCATCAGCAGTATCAGGGCCGGCGGGATGAACATGAAGCGATGTTTGAGGGCAAAGCCCAGGATGTTGGTGAAGAAGTCCCGGATGGCGCCGACGAATCGGTCGCTTCCCTTCTTGATAAACCGCTCGAACCGGTTCTCTGTGGCCTCCTTCTTCAGGATGTACGGGGCCAGGATCGGGATGATGGTGACCGAGACCACGTAGGAGGCGATCAGGGCGATGGTCAGCGACAGCGACAGAGGACGGAGCACGGTCTGGACGTAGCCGCCGATGAAGATGATCGGCAGCAGCACCACCACCGTGGCGTAGGTGCCGGAGAAGATCGCCAGCATTACCTCCTCGGTACCGCCGGCCACCAGTTCCGTCAGGTCGCGGTTCGACTCGTGGTAGTGGCGCTCGATGTTCTCGATCACCACGATGGCGTCGTCCAGGAGCATCCCCACCGCCAGGATCACCCCGGTGAGGGTCACCATGTGGAACTCGAAGCCGAAGAGCCACATAACGGCAAAGGTGATCAGATAGGTAAAGGGGATCGAGATAGCGCAGAGGAACATGGTCCGCAGGTTTCCCAAAAACAGGAAGATGACGATGACGGTGATGATGATGGCGTCACGAAGGGCGCCGAGCATGTTGTCCACGCTCCGTTCGATCAGATCCTTCTGGGTGTAGCTGACCGCGAAGCTGATGAACGGGTATTCCTTTTGCAGGGTCGGGATATCGGACTCTGCCGAGTGGATCGCATCCAGGGTGTGGCCGTTCTGGGCCCGCAGGATGTTGATGCCGATCGCCTCGGCGCCGTTGCCGTGGTAGGCCGATTGCGGTTCCTGTACGCTGTCGTGGACGGTGGCCACATCACGCAAATGGACGGTGCCCCCCTCCTTGCGGGCGATCACCAGGTCATTCAGCTCCCCGGGGTTCTTTACCTCGCCGGCGGTCTTAAACAGGTACTGCCCCTCCTGCCGGATGATCAACCCCTGGGGGATGTTCTGGTTCTGGGCGGCCAGGGCCCCCATCAGATCACCCATGCTGACGCCGAACCGGTCCAGCCGGTCCTGGTCCACCGAGACGGCGATCTCTGGCTGGTTAGCGCCGAACACCTCCACATTGGCCACGTCGGGCAGCCGCAGCAGTTCTTCCTTGATCTGGTTGTCGGCCAGCTCCCGAATCTTACGCAGATCGGCCGGATAGCCCGGTTTCGGCGAAAGGGAAAGGGTCATGGTGGGCTGAGTGGCCTGGCTGATCTTGAAGATCTGCGGCGGCCGGATTCCCTGGGGGAGCCGGGCGGTCACCTTGCTGAGCGCATTGGCCACGTCGGTGGCGGCGGCGTCCAGCCCTTTGTCGTATTCGAACTCAGCGGTCACCACCGAGACCTCATCCTTGGAGGTGGAGGTGACCCGCCGGACCATGTCGATGGTGGAGAGCTCCTTCTCGATGGTGCGGGAGATATCCGATTCCACATCGTTTGCGGCGGCCCCCGGCATCACCGTAATGACGCTGATCTGAGGCCGATCGGTGTCGGGGAAGAGGTTGAACGGCATCTTGTGGTAGCCGATGACACCCACCACCGCGAAGAGGAGCACCACCGACAGCACCAGGTGCGGTTTTCTGATGTACTGTTCGACGAACTTCATCGCCCGCCTCCCGGGGTTTGCGGAGCGTTTGGCGGTGCCAGCGGCGCCGGCGTTACCCTGCTGCCTTCGGTAAGGGTAAGGAGCTTGTTCTCCTGGGCCACCGCTACCTGTTGCCCCGGCGTAAGAGGCCCGTTCACGGCGGCGATGCCGCTTCCTACTCCTAAAAGCGTCACCGGCTGCAGATGCACGGTGTTGTGTACAACCTCATACAGCACCACCCCGTGCGGCGATTTCACCACCGCCTGCTCCGGCACCAACAGACCGCTGACCTCCCGTGTCACCAGATCCACCCCCACGGTGGCATCGGCCGGCAGATGAAACGGCGCACTGGGGCAGATGATCTCCACCGTGGCCAGCATGCTCTTCCCTAAAGCGGGATAGATCCGGTTCACCCGGACGGCAAGCCGTTGACTGTCAGTGCTCAGATAGGCCTTGGTGCCGCTATGAAGTGGCCCCAGCTCCTCCTGGGGCACCTGGGCCAGCACCTTGAACTGCCCACCGGCGTCAAGGGTCAGGATCGGTTTGCCCGGCACCGCCAGATCCCCCGGCTCGTTCCAGCGTTTGGAGACCACACCGGCAAATGGGGCGTAGATGCGGGAATAGCCGGCCTGGGTCTTTGCCACCTCGATATTCCTGGCCAGCCCCTTCAGGTTTTCCTGGTAGGCATCAACGGTGGCCTTGGCGCCATCCAAGGCGGCTCGGGAACGATCAAGCGCCTCCTGGGAGATGGCCCCGGCCTGGAACAGGAGATGATCACGTTCAAAGACCGCCCGCTGGGTCTGGTAGGCGCTTCTGGCCCCGGCCAGCTTCTCGCGGGTGGCCAGCAACTCGGCGGTGGCCGCCAGGGTACGGTCCTGCAATTCCCGATCATCGATGGTGATCAGGAGCTCACCCTTGCGGACCGGGTCCCCCTCATGCTTGGTAATGGTCAGGATATTGCCGGAGATACGGGCCGCCAGGTCGCTGCGGGTATAGGGAACGATGGTGGCCAGGTAGTGGGCGGTCACCTCAAGGTCACCGGTGCGGACCGGCGCGGTCATAACCGCCGGCGGCAGCGCCTGGGGGGGCTTCAGGTGGGCTATCTCCCGCTTTTTCCGGATGATCAGCAGGGCACCGGCAACGATCAGCACGACGACGATCAGGATGATGACAGGTTTCCGTTTCATTGCAGATACTCCTCCAGGGTCCCGGTGGCCCTGCGGTAGGCCACCACGGCGGCGTTATAGTCGTACAGCGCCTGGCTGTAATTGGCAGCGGCCGTCACATCGGCCGACTGGGCCAACAACAGGTCCACCACGGCGCCAGCACCGGTCTGGAAGCGCTGCTGCTCGATCCGGTAGGCCTCATGGGCCTGTTCCACCGCCTGACGGGTGGCGCCGATCCGGGCCCGGCTCTCATCCAGGGAGTTCAATGCGCTGCGCAGCTCCAGCCGCACCTGGTTCTCCAGACCGTGCAGTTGTTCACGGGCCCGGTCGGCCTCGATCCGCTGCCGGGAGAGATCGGCGTAGAGCGAGCGGTCAAAGAGCGGCATATTCAGATTGACCCCGCCGAACCAGTTGGCCTCCTTGTACCAGGGCTGCAGACCAAACTGATCCAGGTAGCCCCCAAAGGCGGCCAGGCCGGGCAGCAGCTTGCCCATGGCCATCTTACGGTTCAGATCGGCCACCCGCACCTCTTGCAGGGCACTTTGATACTCGGGGCGCTGTTTTAACGCTTGGACCAGACCCGCGCCAAAATCCGCCTGCAGAGAAGGAATGCCCAAATGATCGACCAGAGCCGGTGTCGCCTGCACCGCCTGCTCCGGCGTCCCCATCAGGGTACGCAAGGTGGCGAAGGCGGTGGCAATGCCGGCGTTCAACGAGGTCAGCCGCTGTTGCTCATTGGCAGTCTGCACCTCAACCTTCAGCAGATCCACCCGGGCAATCCGCCCTACCTTGAACAGGAGCTGAGCGTTGGCCTGCTGCTGTTCAAGGGCGGTAAGTGATGCCTGGGAGGCATCCCGCAGGCTCGCAAGCTGCAGGATCTTGTTGTAGGTGTTTACCGTGTTGGCGATCAGCTCGTTGCGGGTAAGGACTGCCCCCTGCTCCTGCAGCACCTTGCGGGCCTGGCTCAAGGCCACCCCGTTCACGATCTGCCCCCCCTGGTAAAGCGGCAGGGTGAGCGTGATGGTGTAGGAGGCGAACTGATCGCTGAAATGAGGGCCTATGGTGGCCGACTGGGCCGGGATGTAGGGGAGCGGGTCCTGGCGGATGGTGTAGTTGCCGTCCAGGGCAAGACGGGGTAGATGGCGGCCGAAGGCGCTCTTCACCCCCTCCTCGCCGGCGGCCACCCCCAGACGGGCCGCCGCCATGGCGGGGTTATCGGCCAGGGCGCGGACAACGGCTGCATGCAGGGTGAGATCTTCAGCCCGAGAGGGTAGCGCCGGCAACAGCAGGAACAACAGGAGCAGAAAACGATGCATGGTCATGACGGTATCCATTCCGTGGAGTAACGCCCCCTGCAGGGGGTGCAGTGACTTGACCTAGCGGATCATCCCCGCGATCTCTTCCGGCGTCGCCACCTTGCCGGAGAACAGCAGCTTGCCGTCCTTCACCAGGGCCGGTGTGCTCATGACGCCATACCGCATGATGGACGGAATATCCTCCACCTTGACCACCTCGGCCTCCTTGCCACTTGCAGCCACCGCCTTGAGTACATTGTCAAACAACGTCTTACACTTGGCACAACCGGTGCCTAACACTTCCAGTTTCATGGTTCCTTGCTCCTTCATTTAAGTGATTTGATGATCATGATCATGGCCACAGCAGACCTCGGACCGTCCCAGATGCCGCAGCGGCTTGACCAACGGCCCTCCGTTGCAGTCGCTGCATTCCAGCTGGATAGTGGTATGGGTGATATGGAACCGGTCGGCAAGCCGGTGTTCGATCAGCTGCAGCAGTTGGCTGTGCCCACCCCGGTAATCCGGGGCCAGATCTACATGCACCGACAGGGCGGTGATATGGGAACAGACCGACCAGAGGTTCAGATGGTGCAGATTACGCACCCCTTCCACCGAACGGATTTCATCGGCCACCAGAGCCAGATCCAGTCCGCGGGGCGTCCCTTCCATCAGGATATGCACCGAATCGCGCAACACCCGGCCCGCCCCGGTCAGAATGAGCAGACCGATGCCGGCCGACAGCAGGGCGTCCAGCAAAAACCAGCCGGTGTAATACATGACAATGCCGCCGATGATCACCCCCACCGAGGCAGCGGCGTCTCCCACCACATGCAGAAAGGCGCTCTTCACGTTCAGATCGTGGTGCGCATGGCTGTGCAGGGCTTGGGCTGCCAGCAGGTTCATGACAAGACCGATAGCGGCGATCACCAGCAGC
>JAJYCS010000018.1 GCA_021778115.1 Deltaproteobacteria bacterium | reverse complement strand
AAACATAGCAATCATGCTGCGTAGGTAACGCAACGGTGTTCGAAAAACTTTTTAACCTTGGTTGGCCTATTTTGCAGATGCCGCATATGCTTTCGGGCCTTTGATTCCAGCTGCTCTTTGTTTTTTGCTCGTACTCCTGAATGGACGCTGCCTTTCAGGCTGTTGTTGAGATATTCGTCCGGGTTTAACTCCGGTGAGTATGACGGCAGGTAGAACACTTCGATCTTTTCTTTGTGTTTCTCCAGCCACCGTTTTACCAGTTCACTGTGGTGAACTTTGAGGTTGTCAAGAATCAGGTAGACTTTGCGACCGACATCTTTAACCAGTCTGCGCATGAAGGTGATCAAGCGTTTGCTGTTCATATTGTCACGATAGAACATGAACCGGACTCTGCCTTGGTTGCTAATAGCGGAGATCATGTTGATCCGGTGCTTCTGGGCTGTCTGGCGAAGAACTGGTGTCTTGCCTCTGGGAGAGTAGCCCTTCTCCACATTGGCACCAGTCTGAATGCCGGTTTCGTCGCCCCAATAGATTTCAGCTTTATCCTGTTTTGCTCTCTTGGCTATTTCTGGGTAGTCCTTGAGAAGCCACTTGGCAACAGCAGGTGTACTTTGCTCTTTCGCCCATTTTGCCGGCTTCTGGGGAGTAAAGCCCCAACGCTTCAGGTATTCACCAACAGTGCGGATAGGCATGGTAAAACCACACTGTTGCTGAATTAAAAGTTGGACTGCTTCACGGGTCCAAAGAGCAAATGAGAGTTTTAGCTGGTTTGGAGCCTTGTCTGTCAGAAGGCGCTTGATTGTCTCTTCCTGCTCTGTAGTCAGTGTACGCTGACTACCAAGACGGCGACCACGCTTG
This sequence comes from Deltaproteobacteria bacterium, assembly GCA_021778115.1. Taxonomy (GTDB): domain Bacteria; phylum Desulfobacterota; class Desulfuromonadia; order Geobacterales; family Pseudopelobacteraceae; genus Trichlorobacter. The sequence goes on along the minus strand of JAJYCS010000018.1, from coordinate 35,050 downwards.
CCTTTGGCAACAGCGCTTGCTCCGTCTTGCTGGTAACGCTTCCAGACTCTGCAGCAGTGGCCTGGGCTGACACCGACAATCTCGGCAACTTCTTTGTTTGCACGGCCAGACTTCCGCAAACGGATGATCTGCCTGCGCTGTGACTCCTGGGCATCTTGGGTTAAGGTTCGTGCATCGATCTTTTCCATGCACGGACTATAGCATAAACTGGACTAAATTACTCTATTTATTTGCCGCGGTAATACTCGCCATTCCCGGTTTTGTTTGATGAATTATTGGCAACTGATTTGGCTCCGTTCCGAAAATTTCGCCATGTGGTCTATCACGGATATGGCTTCCAATTTGATTGGAATCGGATGAAGGATGGATTGGGTGCTATTGAAGGAGTTTATGCACGTTTTGCCTCTACCGTTACAGGATATGTAGGTTGAACATGAAAAACAAGACCTATAAAAGCAAGGCAGTTGCAGCCTTGCACGAGACTGTGAGCGATTTTCACGTCATTGACCTGGTGGATTCAAAAACTATGCGGGAATTTGACGAAAGCTGTCTTACCCCTATCAAACAGCTCGCACCAGCCGAGATCGTCGAAACCAGGACACAATCAGGAGTAAGTCAGGCAGTTTTTGCTCACTACCTGAATGTGTCTGCTGATACCATAAGCAAGTGGGAACAAGGCAAAAAACACCCAAGCGGCCCGGCGCTCAAGCTTCTCAACTTGGTGAAACAGAAAGGTCTTGCAGCTGTAGCGTAGCTTGCAAAATCACCAAGAGAGGTACAGAAAATGAGACAGACCGAATACCAGCACGATTTGATAGAGGTTTTAAAAAATCCGGCAGAGGCAGCAGCATACCTGAACGCTGCTATGGGGGAAGGAGACCGGGAAGCGTTTCTTCTTGCCTTGAGAAACATTGCCGAGGCAAAACGGCAACAAAATATTTTTACCATAGCAAAAGGGCTTACAGAATATCTGTAAGCCCTTGTTTTTATTGGTCGGAGCGAAACGATTCGAACGTTCGACCCCCTGCTCCCAAGGCTCCCAATATCGCCTATTCAACCTGTCTCACCTGATCCAATTTTGCATCTTAAACATATTAATATCTCTTGACTATTATCCTTTTTAGTCTTAACAGCATTGTCATGCTGTCTCAATTTGTATTGCTGTTTCTCACACAAAAACGGCAACAAAACGGCAACAAAAAATTGAGGTAAGGGGATAATGGCCGATACACTCAATGACATGATAGTCAGGAAATTGAAGCCCACTGAGAAGGAATATACAAAGCGAGAAAAAGGCGGCTTTGGAGTCAGAGTATTACCGTCTGGACGCAAAGTTTTCTTCTACCTCTATCGCGTAGATGGGCAACGTCGTTTCCTGAATCTCGGCACCTACAAAGACGAGAACCACCCCGATGGCATTTCGTTTAAGATAGCACATGACGAGTATGAGCTGGAACGGGCCAAGGTGAAAGCCTTAAAAGCTGGCCGGGCAGAAGGTGTAGATCCTGTCCAGGTGAAGCAAGAAAAACGGCAGCAACGCGAAGAAGAGCGTGATGCCCACACCGTTGAAGAATTGGTCGAAGAATACCTGAAGCGTCATGCCCAAAAGTTCAAACGATCCTGGCAGGAAGACGAGCGCATCCTCAATCGGAATGTACTTCCCAAGTGGGGTAAACGCAAGGCCGCCAGCATTACCAAGCGGGACATTAATCTGCTTCTGGAGGATATCGTTGACCGTGGCGCACCAGCGATGGCCAACAACACCTTCAAGATCGTACGCAGGATGCTTAACTATGCTGTTGAGAAGGATATCCTTCTTCACTCCCCTGCTGTCGGCATAAAACTCCCTTCTCCCAAAGTTGAGCGGGAACGTGTCCTCTCCGAGGCAGAGCTAAAAACACTGCTAAGCACCATCAACAAGGCCAATATGACGGTAGATGTCTGCCGTGCACTGAAGCTGATCCTGGTAACCGGCCAGCGCCCAAGTGAAGTCGTAGGGATGCATGTCAATGAGCTGGATGGACGCTGGTGGACAATTCCCAGCGAACGAGCCAAGAACGGCAAGTCGCACAGGGTATATCTCACCGATATTGCACTCGAGCTGATTGACGGTACTCACTATACTGATCCGGATACTGGCAAAATCAAAACTAAGACCTACATCTTCCCGTGCCGCCACAAGGACAAGGAAAAATCAATTCACCGCCATGCCCTGTCACGGGCAATTATCAACAACTGCCCTTCTGGGTGCACGCTCAACTGTGACAAGTGTGATGTAACGGCCTGTAAAGAAGATCCACGGAGCCTACAGGAAAAGAACAAGCTGGGAATAACCCATTTCACCCCCCATGATCTGAGGCGTACCGCTGCAACCTTTATGGCACAAGCCGGTGAGATGGATGAAGTGATCGACGCAGTGTTAAATCACATCAAACGCGGTGTCATCAAGGTGTACAACCAATACCGCTACGATAAAGAGAAACAGGCTGCACTTGAAAAGTGGGAGCAAAAGCTGCTCTCGCTCATTGAAGGATAATCAACTGAGGCACTACACATTACAATTCGGCAACACGAGCGGGCATCTGGCAACAGGTGCCCGTTTTGCATTGAACTCATTGAAGCGATGGTGATGCGGTGGTATAACCGTGCAGATCAAACTTCAATGAGCGTCAGCTCTTTTCTCCGGAGTACCTACTACATGTCCGTTAATGCCATGCACTCCATCGAACAGATCGAATCCCAGCTTTGGGAAGCAGCCGATCAGCTTCGTGCCAACTCAAAACTGACCTCCAGCGAATACTGCATGCCGGTGCTGGGGATCATCTTCCTGCGCCATGCCAGCAATCGCTATGAGTCTGCCCTGGAGCAGATCAAGGCTGATCAGGCAGCCGGTAAGATGCCGGATCGCCCACTGGTAAAGGGTGACTTTATCAAGCGTCGTTCCCTGATGCTGCCGGAAAACTCACGCCCGGACGTACAGACAGCGTTCTGAGCAGCAACCAAGAGACTTAACGAGTCTCCCCATGTTAGATTGAAGGCAAACTAGCGATATTTGTCGAGCTCTCTATTTTGCTGTGCCTGTCTTTGCTGCTGTGCGAGAAGACATTCTTGCCGCCCACGGTAGTAAGTAATCGCAATACCAGCCTCGCTGTCGATCACAACTGTCTTGACAATTTTCCCATTTCTTACGGTGTCGTCAGCTCGGTAAGGTTGCTTTAAATCCTGCATAATTTTGATGAATTTTGCTGGTCCGGCATCTTTTGCACACTTGTTATCAGAGTTACTGACCACATACCAGTCTTCAGCTGTTGCTGCCATTGGCACAGTGAAGGCCGCTAATGCGCTTAAAATCAATATGGTTTTTTTCATCATTATTCCTTTCTTTAGCTCCCCGATCCCAACCCTCACCGATTGAACAGATCAGCACACGGTAGTGACAATGCCGCATAACAGTACTCATGTAACAATGCAGGGCCTAATTTGTCCCTCTAGTAGGGATGCCTGCCCAAGCATCTGGAGACATGAATCATGTCGAGAGACGTCGATGATCTTCATCCATTTCGGATTATAGGCGCATCAGACGTTGAGGTTTTGTGCCCGCCCCTGTTTTATATCGGCTACCAGCTAAAAGTTAATCCAGCAGATCCGTTGTCCAATTGGCCTCTTGAATATCAGCATCCAGCTCACGGTGCCGCTTACTGATTTCATCCGCCTGCTTCAGCAACTCTTTTACATCGACCGTGCTGACAAACCTGATTTCAGAGCGGCTATATCGGTTCTGCTCGACAATGCCTGCACGCGCCACATGACGGTTGATGTTTTGTCGCATCTGCAGGATATCCCGCGTTGCTAAGGCATCAGACAGAGTCAAATCGCCACTGAAAATGGTCTGAGAGTTAGTACGATTAATCCTGCGGATCAGGTCCTCAAGTGCTTCCGTCAACCGATCTACTTCAGCGAGCAACGACTCGGGTGGCTCGGGCGGATTATCACCTTCCTGCACCTTTGCTGAAGCAATCAAACGTTCTTTAAGTTGGCTGATCCGTTGTTGACAATCAGCCCGTGCTATCAAAGCTTGTGCTAGTTTCATTTTTGTCTCCTCCTTGCTTTCTCTGAAACCTGTATCCGTTGTCACCGGGATATGGGTGTCGATGATCAAAACTACCCAAGAAAATTTCATCAGGCACACCACATGGAAATGCTGGACAGGTGTGATCCACCTTAAACCACAAACATTTTGTGCACTGTGGTGCTGGCATTGACACAATATCTACAAGTGATGCCCAGCATATACCGCGAGTACCTGTTTGCTCATAACCGTGGTGATATCCTCAAACGTTGTGCTTTCAGAAGAAAGAAGACCGATGTGCAGAATGATGGAATTGAAAGTGTGACTGAAGTTGGTTGTCAAAGGCTGAATATCCACATAACAATTTAATAGTATTGAACAATAAAAATACAATATGGCGCAACAAAACATATCAAACTGACATTAATCGATGTATGCTTGAGCCATGACGACGAATAACGACACTCGTTCCCTATCCCCTGAGATCCAGCAGTATTTACGTGTTCAGATTGTCAAGCTACGCCAGGCCGGGAAAACAAACAGGGAGGTTGCCAGCACTGTAGGCGTCAGCGAACGACATGCCAGTGTGGTATGGCAACGGTATCTTAAGGATGGGGCTGAAACGCTTACGAGTAAGAAACGCGGGCGCAGATGCGGACAACACAAAAAAATAGGTGATACACAGGCTACCAAGATTTTCAGGCTTATGCTCGATAAACCAACAGATATCGGTATATCAGGAGAGCTCTGGACAAGATGCCGATTGCAGCAGGTAGTGAAACAGCACTTAAAAATCCAGGTATCAATCCGAACTATTGGAGGATTGTTGTCGCATTGGGTGATGATCCCACAGAAACCGATAGATATAAGCAATATCAATGCGCCGATTATCCCAAAATGGCTCAATACTGAGTACAAAAGGTTATTGAAAAGAGTAGAAGCTGAAAATGGAGAACTGCACTGGTATGTAGAACAGATGGCAAGCCACCGCCAGGAAGACCAGTATTGGGCTCCATCTACGCAATACTATCCAATGCTGGCATCGATTTCCAGGCAAGGTCAGATTCGTTTTGCGATTCACCAGGAGGAGATTACACCAAAAATGTTTAGAGAATTCCTTTGTAGACTTACTTCTGAACTGGATAAGAAGGTATTTTTGCTCGTGAAGAAAATAGCCTGCCTCCACATAAATAATACGACGGAGGCATGGCTAGAAGATCATCGCGATAGAATTGAGGTAGTTTACTTACCTATTTGAGGTAGTTGTCACTAAAAATCAAAACGGCAACAAAACGGCAACAATAGCACATCCCAAAACAAAACGGCTTACCGATTAAATCGATAAGCCGTTGTTTTTATTGGTCGGAGCGAAACGATTCGAACGTTCGACCCCCTGCTCCCAAGGCAGGTGCGCTACCAGGCTGCGCTACGCTCCGAAAAAGGACGTTCTGTATAGCACATCCTTCGTCCTAAAGGCAAGAAAGAGCGCCTTATTTTTCTTCCAGCCGCGCCGACCAGGCCGGATCCCACTGGAACTGACGCCGAAGGTGTTCCTCCGGGTTCTGGCGATAAAACTCCTCTTCACTGAAGGAAAAACGATAGGTCTGCAGATACTCCATCAGCAACCGATGTGCGGCGTTCAGGAGTCGGATCATTTCCGGGTCATTGGCCCCATGATCGGGATGGTGCTGTTTCAGCAAACTCCGATGACGTTCCTTGATACGGCGGATGGTGAGCAGGTCGTTCTCGTGGAGACCAAACAGGTGCAGCGCCGCCTTCAACTCGTCATAGGTCATGATGTGCGTCACGCGCCGCTGGCAAAGAAATCCCGCAGCGAGGCGGCGATACCGTCACGATCGAGTCCGCACAGCGCCCGCAGCTCGGATTGTTCCCCCTGTTCGATGTACTGATCGCCATACCCCAACCGCAGCACCGGCACGCCGTTGATCCCCTCTTCCTCCAACAGTTCCAGCACCGCCGTGCCAAAACCGCCCTGCAGGGCACTCTCTTCAACCGTCACCAGGCGCCCAAACCGTTGCACCAGAGAGAGGATCAACTCCCGATCCAGCGGCTTGACAAAACGGGCGTTGACCACCGCCAGACTGATCCCCTCATCGGCCAACAGTTGGGCTGCCTCGCAGGCAGGCATCACCATGGTGCCCAGGGCGATCACCACGCCACCGTTTCCATCCCGCAGCAGCTCGGCCTTGCCGATCGGCAACGCCTTTAGCTCCTGATCAAGCGGCACACCGTAGCCGTTGCCCCGGGGATACCGCACCGCCACCGGGCCGTCGTGGGCCACGGCGGTCGCCAGCATGTGCTGCAACTCATTTTCATCCTTGGGTGCCATCAGGGTCATGTTGGGCAGATGCCGCAGGTACGAGAGATCGAATACCCCGTGGTGGGTCGGGCCATCACTGCCCACCACACCGGCCCGATCGAGGGCGAAAACCACCGGCAGGTTCTGCAGACAGACATCATGCATCACCTGGTCGTAGGCTCGCTGCAGAAAGGTGGAATAGACGGCGAAGACCGGCTTTTTGCCATCGGCGGCAAGGCCGGCGGCAAAGGTCACGCCGTGCTGTTCGGCAATACCGACGTCGAAGAAACGCTCCGGATACTGTTTGGCAAAGCCGGCCAGGCCGGTGCCGTCAGGCATGGCGGCGGTGATGGCCACCACCCGCTCATCGTCCTCAGCCAGCCGGCAGATGGTGGCACCAAAGATGGCGGTATAGGATGCGGCCCCACCCTTCCCTTTCAGCACCTTGCCGGTGGTGATATCGAACGGCCCCACGCCGTGAAACAGGGCCGGGTTATCCTCGGCAGGCTTGTACCCTTTCCCCTTGGTGGTGAGCACATGCACCAGCACGGCGTCGTCCAGTTTTTTTACCCGTTCCAGGGTCTCGATTAATAGGGGCAGATTGTGTCCGTCAATCGGGCCGATATACTCGAAACCGAAGGCCTGAAACAGCATGGCCGGGGTGAACAGCCCCTTGAACGACTCCTCGGCCCTACGGGCCATCCTGAGGACGCTATGCCCCATCCCCTCCTTGGCGTTCTTGAGGAACAGCTCCATCTCCCGCTTGATCTTATGGACGAACTCGCTCGACGAGGTACGGGACAGGAAGCCGGACAGGGCGCCAACATTCTCGGCAATCGACATCTCATTGTCGTTCAGCACCACCACCAGGTCCCGGTTCAGGTCACCGGCGTGGTTCAGCGCCTCATAGGCGATGCCGCCGGTCATGGAGCCATCGCCGATTACTGCCACCACCTTGTTGCGGCGGCCGTCCAGATCCCGCGCCACGGCATACCCGGTGGCGGCGGAGAGTGAGGTTGAGGAGTGACCCACCTCCCAGACGTCGTGGATCGATTCGCAACGTTTGGGAAAACCGCTGATGCCGTGCAACGTGCGCAGCGTGTGAAAACTGTCGCGACGGCCGCAGAGGATCTTGTGGGCATAGGCCTGATGGCCCACATCCCAGATCAGCTTATCCTCAGGGGATTGAAAGACGCGGTGCAGGGCGATGGTCAACTCCACCACGCCGAGACTGGGGGCCAGGTGGCCGCCGTTTTTGGCGCAGGTCTCGATGATCAGCTGCCGCAGCTCCGCTGCCACCGCCGGCATGGCCTGGGCGGGTAGTTGCCGGAGATCCTTGGGGTCGTTGATTTGGTCCAAAAATGGCATGGGCTAGTTTTTCCGTTCCACAATATACTGGGCAATGGCCCGCAACGGTTCGGCCCGGTCGGCAAAGAGCGACAGGGCGCTTAACGCCTCGTCCATCATCCCCTTCGCCTCCTCCTTGGCGGCCGCCAACCCCATTACCGCCGGATAGGTGGCCTTACCGCGGGCCTCGTCGGAGCCTGCATCCTTGCCGATCTCTTCGGTGGTGCCTTCGATATCGAGGATGTCGTCGGCAATCTGGAAGGCCAGACCTGCGGCCTCGCCATAGCGGCGGATAGCGGCCAGCTGCCGTTCATCGGCGCCGCCCAGGAGCGCCCCGGCCACCACCGAGGCCTTGATCAGCGCCCCGGTCTTGTGGGTGTGGATATACTGCACCGTGGGCAGGTCCATCTCCGGCTTGCCCTCACTTTCCATATCCACCACCTGCCCCCCCACCATGCCGTAGGAACCGGCGCAGGTGGCGATCTCGTTGATCACGGCAATCCGGGCAGCCGGATCACTGCCGGCAGCAAAACGAGGGTCGCTCATCAGCTTGAACGCCTCAGTCAACAGGCCGTCACCGGCCAGGATGGCGATCGCCTCACCGAACACCTTGTGGTTGGTGGGGCGCCCACGGCGGAAATCATCATCGTCCATGGCCGGCAGATCGTCGTGGATCAGGGAATAGGTATGGATCATCTCCATGGCGCAGGCCGCCGGCAGTGCCTGGTCAATGTCCCCGCCAACCGCCTCGCAGGCGGCCAGCATAAGTACCGGTCTCACCCGCTTGCCGCCGGCAAACAGGGAGTACCGCATCGCCTTGTGCAGGCTTTGGGGGCGTTCCTCCTCCCCCGGCAGATACCGCTCCAGGGCGGCATCAATCAGGGCGATCCGTTCGTGTAAGTATGTCGTAAGGTCCATGCAGTACCCTTTCCTAATCGTCTTCCTCGTCACCGGCGCCAAACGGTTCGCGCCTGAAAGAACCATCGCGCTGTTTGATCAGCATCTCCACCTTGCGCTCGGCCTCGTCCAATTTTTTGGCGCAGAAGGCGGCCTGTTTCACCCCCTCCTCAAAGGCCTTGATGGCGTCATCCAGCGGCAGGGTGCCACTTTCCAGCCTCCGCACAACCTCTTCCAGCTTTTTCAGCGAGGTCTCGAATTTTTCCGCTGCCATCGGTTCTCCCCTGCGTAAAAGTGGGCATTCATTATACAAGATACGACAACCACGTCAATGGCCGCCTGACAAGGGGTGCTGATGGCTGCGCCCCAGCCGTTTGATCATCTTCCAGAGGGGGCCGCGTACCTTGAAGATCCGCATCGCCTCCAGCATGGCCGGGCTGACATTCACCTCCAGACCCGGCACGATCCAGTTCCTGCGCTGCATCGCCTGTTCGGTGACAAGTGCCGAGAGCCGGTCTTTCACACCGGGCGCCAGATAGAAGACCGGCTGCAACAGATCGGTCTCTGCGGTGATGACCCCCTCATCGAGGGCCGTTCGATACAGGGGGGTGCCGGGGTAGATACGGATACCGGTCATGGCGATCACGGCAGTGGGCGCCAGCTCATCCATCAGCCGGAAGCTCTCCAAAACGGTCTCGTCAGTCTCACCCGGACCACCGAACAGCAGGTAGTGGGCAACGTCCATCCCCGCCCCGTGGCACAGCTGTGTGGCAGACCGCACCTGCTCAAGGGTGAACGACTTCCGCAGATTTTCCAGCATGACCGGTGAGCCGGAATCGGTGCCAAACTCCACCCCGTCACAGCCAGCCCGCTGCATCAGCCCCAACAGCTGCGGGGTGATGAACTCGGGGTTGATGAAGGCCGACCAGCTGACCCGCAGGCCGGCATCCACCATGGCGTTGCAGAGCTGTTCGGCAAAACTGACCGGATAGTTGAAGATGTCATCGACAAAGTAGAGGTAATCTACCCCAAACTGATCGACCAGCATCCGTATCTCGGCAATGATCCGGTCGACCTGCCGCAGCCGCACCAGTTGCCCTTCCAGCAGCGGATAGGTGCAGTAACTGCAGCCAAAGGGGCAGCCCCGTTTGGTCTGCAGATTGGCCATCCCCCCCTCGTTTACGTAACGGGCCACCTCGAACAGCTGCCGGTCGGGGGTGCCGATGCCCTGAATCGGCCGCGGTGGGAGGAACGTTTCCCTGCCGGGCACCACCAGGCCCGGCAGGGCGGCAGGATCGGCGCCAACGGCCAGACAGTCCAGCAGACGGGGCAGCAGCTCCTCTCCCTCCCCCACCACCCCGTAATCGGCACCACAGGCCGCCAGGATCTCCACCGGCATCAACGAATAGCCGGAGCCACCCAGCACCACGGTGGCCCTGCCCGTGCAGGCAGCAACCAGCTCGCGCAGGGCAGGCAGGTAGGAGACCGCATCCGGCCAGGTGACGTTATCCAGGTTGCGCAGCGAAATGACCACGACCTCCGGCTTTTGGGCGGCCAGTGATGCAGTCACCGCCGCGAGCGGGTCGGCCTCAAAGCAGAGATCGAGGAGCGAGAGCTCATGGCCCGCCACCCGCAGCGGCCCGGCCAGAAAGGCCAGCCCGATCGGAAAGACCGGATAGGGTGAGCGCTCGCGATTGGCCGAGATCAACAGCAGCTTCACGGCGTCTCTCCCGCTGCCCATCGCTGCATCTGCGCCACCCGCGGGGCCACCGCATCCGGCAGCCTGAATTGCAGCATCCCCTGCAAGTCGGTCAGGGCATGGGTTGTCCGGGCAGTGGCGAGCCTGCAGCCATCGTCGCTGGTAATCTCGCTCACAAAGATCAGGTTGGCCGCCTCGCTCGCCTCCAGAGTGGTGCGGATGGTGAGGGTGTCATCGCAGCGGGCCGGTCGCAGGTACTTGATCTCCAGCTGAACCACCGGTCCCAGAAATCCCAGTTCGGACAACTGGAACGGATCGAGGCCGAAACGCCGGGCAAAGTTGGTGCGTCCCACCTCCAGCCAGCTTACATAGTGGCCATGCCAGGCCACCCGGTAGGCATCCACCTCATTAAACCGGACAGTAATGCTGGTTTCATCCCAGATCACGCTGCCGCCTCCGCATCGATCCAACGGTTGAATTTGGTCAGGGCCTGGCCGCTGCCCACCTCGCAGAAACGGGTGCAGCCGGCGGTACGCAGATGCCGCCAGGTCTGTTCCCAGTAGACCGGCTGCAGCAGTTCGTCCACCACAAAGGACGGGATGGCCGAAGCGGTCAGGCGAGTCTGGCCGATATGCTCCACCAGCGGCACCAACGGCTCCTCAAACCGGTAATCGGCGACGATGGCAGCCAGTTGGCCGCTCAACTCAGCCATCAGCGGGGTATGCAGCGGCGCCTCACAGGGAAACTGACTCACCGAGAATGCCCCCGCCTCCTGGCAGGCTGCCAGGGCCGTTTCAACGGCTGACGCCGTCCCTGCCAACAAAAAATGGCTGGAAGTGTTGTAGTTGGCCAGATAGGCCCCGCTCCCGCCTACTGCCGATTCCAACGCCTGGCGTCTGATGCCGACGGCGCAGCCCAGGGCGTAGGGCTGTCGCTCTCCCAGGGTGGCCATGCAGGTACCGATCCGGCCGGCCAGCGCCAGGGCATCCCCTTCCGCAATGCTGCCGCTTGCCGCCAGGGCGGCATAGATGCCCAGAGAATGTTCGGCGATCAGATCGGGTCGGTCTCCGCCACGACGCAACCGTCGGGCCCGGTAGAGCGACATGGCCACGCCGTAGAGCTGCAACATGGTATGAGGGCTTAGCTGGTGGCCGGAAAGTGCACGATGATCCCTTAGATCATAACCGCAACACTCCCGGCAGAGCCGATCGATGCCCCGGAAATCGTCATCTTCAGGCAGCGCGGCCTCCCGTTTCAACGGTTGGCCGGGAAACAGCCAGAGGGTCATGGCGCCACTCCTGCCATGGCCGGACAGGAGGCGTAATACTCCTTCAGGTATTCGGCCGGTTTCATCATGGTCTGCGTGCGCCACAACACCCTGATAATGTAGGGGATCTGTGAGAGGCGCACCTGGCGCACCCAGTCCAGGATTCCCTTATCGCCGGCGGTGTTCAGGATCGAACGTCGCCAGGTCTCGGCGTACAGTTCGAAAAACCGCCGCGGCCCGAGCTTCGGCTCCCACAGCAGATGGTGCATGTCGAAGTTGGCCCAGGGTTGGCCTGCGGTCTTGTGGGCCACCGACCGGTAGTAGTCGGTACCGGGCAGCGGGGTCAGGATGGTGAAACCGGCCCGCTGCAGGCCATACCGTTCCACAAACCCCCACAACTGGTGGAAGTCCTGTTCATCCCATTCCGGGTCCACCAGGAAGTTACCGTTGATGCCGTACGAGAGCTCACGGGCGATCCGCACCGCCTCAATGCTTTCCGTGATGCCGGAGTCCTTGTCCAGGCCCTTGAGGCCACGGTCACTGGCCGCCTCCAACCCCAGAAAAATATCGAAATCCTTGGCCAGTGGCCGCCAGGCGGCCATGATCTCGGCGCTCCTGCAGATCAAATCGGTGCGGGTCTGCACCAGTATCCAGCGCTTGTAGACGCCCCGTTTTTTAAGCGCCGCGGCAAGCTCCAGGCTACGGGCGGGGTTGTGCCAGAACAGGTCGTCCGCCACAAAAACCGCATCGCCGCTCTCTGCAAAATCCTCCACCACCGCCTCTATCGAACGCTCGCGGCAGGTCCGGTCGTAGAGCTGCCAGACCGAGCAGAACGAGCAGCGGTGGGGGCATCCCCGGGCGGTCTCGATCAGCCAGACCGGCTTGAACAGCAGGCAGTGGTACCCGTTGCGGTGCTGCCTGACCAAGTGTCGCGCCGGCAGCGGCACCAGATCAAGGGACGGACGTTCAGCCAGTTCCGGCGTGCCGATCCAGCCGTCAGCGGTGCGCAGCCGCAGACCGGGCACCTGGGTTAACGCCGCACCCTGTGCAAGACACTGCGCCACGCGCGGCATCAGCACCTCGCCATCCTCCACCATCACGGCATCCACCGCGGCATCCTCCAACGGACCGCTGAAGGCCGCCGCGGCATGCCCCCCCACCATGATGAACGCCTCCGGCGCCAGCCGCCGCACCTCACGGGCGGTTGCCAACACCCGGTCAAACTCCAGGGTATGCAGGCAACTGATTCCCACCAGCTGGGGACGGGAACGTCGTACCCAGCTGGCAAGGGCCGGCCTGAAACGCAGGTCGGCGATGGTCACCTGATGGCCCGCCTGCAACAGGGCAGCGCCGATATACTCAAGCCCCAGCGGCTCCACGCAAAAGAACGGACCGAGCCCGAACCGGTCATTACCGGGATGGGGGCGCAACAGCAGGATGTTCATACGACACATCCTGTGTCAGCCCGTTTCCTGCGGATGGCCGAGCGGAAACCGATATTCATGACGCCGAATACCTGCAACGAGCGGTGCAGCTTGAACAGACGACGGTACATGGAACCAAAGGAATAGAACGAGCGGCAGATCCGGTCATAGCCGTCCTGCAGCTCCTTGACGGTCATCCCTCTGGGGTGGAAGGTGACATGCTCCATGTCGTAATCCTGCCAGTTGTTGTTGAAGATGCGGCCTTCCGCCTCCAGACGCCGGCGGACGGTGGTGCCGGGGTACGGCGTCAGGATCGGGAAGATGGCCGACTCCAGCCGGGCATCCTCGCAAAAGCGTAAGGTCTGCTCGAACACCGCCGGGGTATCACCGTCGCAGCCCATCACGAATGAACCGAGGATGCCGATACCGTGGTCGCGGAACTGCTGGGCGTATGCCTTGTAGGACGCCGCCTTGTTGGTGACCTTGCCCATGGCGGCCAGGGAGGACTGATTCAGCGATTCAAACCCGACAAACATCCCCACGCAGCCTGATGCACCGGCAGCCTTGAGCATCTCCCGATCCTCGGCAAAATCGATCGGCGCATGGGAGAGCCATTTGATCCCCATCCCCTGCATCCCCTCGAACAACGGTAGGGAGTAACGCCGGTCGGCCACGATGTTGTCATCGACAAAAAAGATGAACGAATTGACCTTGCGCAGCTGTTCCAGCTCGGCCAGCACCTGCTCAACCGGCCGCTTGCGGTAGTTGCGACCATAAAAAGCGGTTACGGAACAGAACTCGCAATCAAAGGGGCAACCACGGGTGGTCTGGATGGTATTGGTGAAGAAATGGCCCGAACCGTTGAATATTTCTCGGCGGGCCGGCGGGATCAGACTGGCGTCCAGCAGGCCATCGGCCCGGTAGACAGGCAGCAACCGACCGGCCTGGAAATCAGCCAGGAGCTGCGGCCAGACCAGCTCCCCCTCCCCCACCACCACGCTGTCAACATGCTGGAGCGCCTCCTCCGGCAGGTTGCTGGCGTGAAAACCGCCCATCAGCACCGTCTTGCCCCGTTCACGAAAGGCGTCAGCCAGCTGGTAGGCCCGGGTAACCTGGGCGGTCATGGCGGTCAGGGCGATCAGATCGGCATCGCTGTCAAACGGGGTGGGGCGGATGGCATCATCATGAAACGCCACCTCCCATTGCGGTGGCGTGACCGCCGCCAGGGCGGCCAACGACAGGGTGGGAAACTTAAAACCCAACTCTCCCCACAACCGTCCCTTGGGCCAGCCTGGAGAGAGAAAGAGGATCTTCATGGCCAGGGCCTACCGCTACTTACGATGTTCTGCAATATAGGCCGCCATGGCACGCACCGAGGCGAACACCGTGGTGCCGGTGGCGGCATCCGGCACCACCACACCGAACTCCTTCTCCATGGCAACCACCAGCTGCAGGGCATCGATGGAATCAAGCCCCAGCCCTTCGCCAAACAGGGGGGCATCGTTGTCGATCTCATCGGGGGCCATCCCCTCGATCCGCAGCGCGTCAATGATCATCTGTTTTACCTGAGGCAGCAGCTCATCAGACATGTTCATTCCTTTGTGTAGAATGCCAGAAATCGAAAAAAGTATACCACTGATCGGGATACTGCCGGATATACCGCTCAAACACCCGTGCAAGACGGTTCATCCCCTCCTCTACCACCTCGCGGTTGCGGCCCGGACGTCCCGTGAAAAAGATCGACTCCTCCATCAACGTGGTGTAGCGTCCATCCGCCTCACGCACCACAAACGCGGGGATTATAGGCGCTCCGGTGGCCAGTGATAAATGGGCGGCGCCAGCCGGTAAGGGCGTGGGATGGCCAAAGAACGGGACCGTCACGGTATTGGAGGAACCGTCCCTATCGCCGATCAGGCAGACGATCTCGTTACGGCGCAGGGCATTGACCGCCTCGATGATGGCCAGGGGGGAGCTGTCATCCCGATCGACATAGATCACCCCGATCCCCCGCTCTTCCCGGATTTGCCGACGTTGGCGGTTGACCTGTTCGTCCGGTTCACGGAAGGTAAGGACGTTCACCCGGTACCCCAGATCGGCCAGTGCGAGTCCCCCCAACTCCCAGGTGCCGAGGTGCGCCGAGATCAGGATCGCCCCATTTCCCGCTGTCAAAGCCCTCTCCAACGGCTCAGGGGCGCTACGTCTACCGATCAACGCCTGCAGCCGATCCCCACGCAGACGCGCCATCAGCATCAGATCACACCAGTTACGGGCAAACTGGTAAAAACCGGACCAGACCAACCGCTCCACCCGCTGACGACCGGTCACCACCCGCAGGTTGGCACGCATCCCCTGCCGCTGCCGGGGCAACAACAGGTAGAACAGCGTGGCGGTCAGGGCGGCACACGGGGGGATCAAAGAACGCGGCGCCACGCGGGTAAAAAGTGAGATCAACGCCAGGTTGAAGCTACTGTAAAGGGCCATACCGCGTTAACGAACGCCGCTTATGCGGCTTCGCACCGGATACTCACTGAACTCCTGCGCCCACACCGGATCGGCGATCTCACCGTACCTACGCGCATAATCATCCATCCGGTCTGCCAGCGTGGTAAAGATCGTCTCGGCCCCCTCGTGGGTCGGGTAGGCCCCCTCGCTCGCAAAGAACTCACGGCCGTAGTCGGGATGATCGATCAGCATGCAGGGGCGCAACAGGTTGTCATGTTCTCCCTGACGTTCCCGGATCATGCGGAATAGCGGCGAGCCGAGCGCCTCCTGCAGGCTGCTGCGGCGGATGTTGTCCACGGCAAAGTGGCAGAAGACGCAGGGTTCGATATCGCCATTGGCGTTGATATGGAGGTACTTGCGGCCGGCAGCGAGGCAACCTGAAATGAGCGGGCCGTCGTTCCAGAAATCGACAAACAGCATCGGCCGGGTGGCCCGGAACTGCACCGTGGCCCGCCGCAGACGGTCGCGCTGTTCCGGGCTGGGCATCAGATCGGGGTTCGGCTCCCTCCCCACCGGCACGTAGGAGAACAACCAGAGGGCGAAGACCCCCTGTTCCAGCAGGAAGTCGATATAGTTGGGGTCGGTGATGATAGCGGTATTCTTGCTGGAGTGGGTGAAGGAGCCACAGAAGGAGAGTCCGTTTTCCCGCAACAGCCCCATGGCGTGCAGCACCTTGTCGAAATGCCCGGTACCACGCCGTTCGTCGGTCTCCTGGCGGTACCCCTCCAGCGAGAAGGCCGGCATGACATTGCCCACCTCAATCAGACGCTCAACCATCGCCTCGTCGATCAGGCCGCCGTGGGTAAAGACCAGGAAGGCCATGTCGCTATGTTTCTTGAACAGCTCGAAGATGCCATCCATGAAAAACGGCTCACCGCCGGAGATGACGGCGAAATAGATCCCCATCTCCTTCATCTGGGTCAGCACGCCGTCGATCTCCTCCAGCGACAGCTCCAGGGCCTTGTTGTAATCGCCGGCATAGCAGCCGTAGCAGGAGAGGTTGCAGCGCATGGTGACCGAAATGACCACGGTAGAGGGGGGGTAGCAACCGTGCCTGTCGGCCCACTCCTTACGTCGGTTGGTGCCGGACAGCAGGTGATTGACCGCCAGATTGGTGATCCATTTGTCGCGCTGGTTGGGGTGCAGCTCCCGCAAGATACGGCGGGGAAACGCTATGGAGGGGTGCTTCGTCCGGATCAACTCACGGATCCAGCGGATACGGGCCTTGTAGTACTCCTTCTGCGGAATCAGCTCCATCAGGTGCGTCATCTTGATCAGGGTCTCGTCGGACGAGGAGGTCGCCAGCGAGAGCAGATAGGAAACCAGCTTGTCGCGGGTATAGGTTTTCAGTGATCGCAGCATCCAGCGCCCTCGCTACATATACTTCAGGAACGTCATACAGATGTTCCAGGTATCCGGCACCGCCCGATAATGGCTGGTTGCGCGGCCGTCTGCCACCCGTGCCGGCACCGGCAGCGAACCGATACGGAAACCGGCCCGCCAGCACTTCATGAGCAGCTCCATCTCCAGGTCGTAGCCATCCTTTTCCAGCACCACCGACCGCAGCAGGTCGGCTCGATAGTAACGAAAGCCGGACTGACTGTCGCTGATCTCAAACCCGGTCCGGGTGCGGAGGCACCAGACGCCAAAACGGTTCCATACCTTGCGCAGGCCCGCCATCTGATCAAACTGGCTCTGCCGCGAGGCCAGCAGGATGCCGAAGCCCCCTACCTGCGCAGCGGCCGCCAGACGGGGAATGGCGGAGGGATCATGCTGTCCGTCGGCATCCAGCGTGATGATGCCAGTATACCCGTTTGCCAGGGCCCAGTCAAAACCGGTACGCAGGGCTGCCCCCTTCCCCCGGTTGGCTGTATGGCGAATGACGGTTACCGGCAGACCGTCAACCTGGCTTGCCGTGCCGTCATGGGAGCCGTCATCTACCACCACCACTGGCAGCCCCTGCGCCAGAGCGTCGACAGCCACCTGCCGCAGGGTACGGGCGGCGTTATAGGCCGGTATCAGGATGCAGTCTGCCATGATTCCACCAGCTCCCGCAACGGCCTGAAGGTACCACGTCTCAGCAGCGGTTCCAGGCGGTCGGCGGCGCTGGAACGGGGACCATAGGCAACGAACTCCCGTAGCGGGCCCAGGTGCAGCCGGGGGCCATCGGGATCGAGTTCGCGGGGATGCAGAAACAAAACCCCCGGCAGTCCGTGCCGCTGGTACCCCTGCAACGTCCATCTGAGCAATGACCTGGGGAAAAAACGGAATCCCCAGCCACCGCCGGTGGGGAGATTGCCGAACGGGGTCGGCGTCACCAGGGGGGGCAGCTCCCAGAGGTGACCGCTGGGGGTTTCAATCCGGTGGGGACTGCGGTGCCCTTGAGGATCACCGATCAGTGCCAGGGGGGTCAGGCTACTGTCGTAACGATACCCCTGCGCTGCCAGGGTCGCAAAGGCCCAGGGGGTCGTCTCCCTGCTTAAGGACCAGCGCGGGGCGCGAAACCCCCACGGGCGGTATCCGGTCTGTCGTTCCAGCAGATCGGCGGTTTGTGCCAGCTCCACGCCGAACTCTTCAGGCGTGAGTTCGGTCACCAACCGGTGCGACCAGCCGTGGGAGGCCAGTTCGTGCCCCTCTGCGGCAATGCGCGGCGCCAGGTCCGGGTGCTGCTGCGCCACGGAACCCAGCATAAAGAACGTCCCCCGCACCCCGCAGGTCCGCAGCAGTTCCAGCACAAGACCAACCGCCTGCTCAACCCGCTCGTGCTGGCGCATCCGCTCCTGGGCAGGGAGGTAACCGCAGACATGGTACCAGTCTTCAACATCAACGGTTATGGCATGGCAGGCCGAGGCCCGAGAGCGGAGAACGGACATTGCAGTGTAATACCTGAGCGGCAGTTATCCTGTCAAGAAACCGGGACCACCTGAAAGGCGCCTTGACCGAAGGCGGCGCCTTTACCCAGATGCAGCAACGACCCCACCTCCAGCCACGGTCCCAGCTCTTGGCACGACTCGCCTGCAAGACTGAAACTGCCCAGCATCCCCCGCCACCCCCGGCCTGGAGGTAACGGCTGTGCATCCCGCAGGTGGAGCGCAGCAGAGGATCCGATCAGGCGGATGATCAATTCCGGATCGGCAGCAACGCCGTAATAGGCCGCCAACGAAGAAAGCCGCCGCAGCGCGGCACGCACAAACCGGGACCCGTCGAAGCGGGTCTGTTCCCGCCCCACGGCCATCAGACGCAACGGGGTCTGCACCGTCACCCGGATGCTGCGACAGCCGGCATAGCGGGGGGTAGCAAGGTCCAGCATCTGGGCCAGCGACAGCACGGGCAGCTCTGCCGATGCCGGGCGAAGCGGAACGGTCTGCCCCTGATAATCCAGGGCAGTGAGGGGAGAGATCGGCGGCAGATGGGCCAATGAGGCCACGGTGGCCACTATGAGAGACAGTTCGGCAATGGCGGGTCCCAGCAGCGTGCACTGCATACTGCCTGCACTGGGGATGGAGAAGATGAACGGCAACCCCGGCTTCTGATGCCGACGCACCAGTTCCGGATCAGTGGCAAGGGCACGGCGGCAGAGGTACGGCAGGGACTGCTCGAACCCGGCATGATTACTGGCCAGAGCCTGGGTCAGCAGCTGTTCGGCGGCACGGGGAATCGGCAGACAGAGCCTGACAAGGTTCAGATCCACGACCTATAACCTGATCAGGTCTTCATGCTCTTCATCGTGGGGGTTGACATGGATCATCACATCACCGACGTTGTGCATCCGGTCAAAGATCAGCCGCTTGACCGCCGTCGCCACGTCGTGGGACTGTTTCACCGTCATCTCCGGATCCATGTCCAGCTTGAGATCGACGATGTAATACTGGCCTGAGCGCCGGGTGCGTATCTCATGGACATGCTCGACATGCTCCACCCCTGCGGCCAGCTCAGCCACCGCACGGTTGAACTCATCGGGGGCGGCGCCGTCCATCAGGTCATGGGCTGCGCCGCTCATGGTCTCCCACCCGATATGCAGGATGAAGAAGGCGGTCAGCCCGGCGGCCAGTGGGTCCATGATGCCGTAGCCGAACCAGGCCCCCACGACCCCGACCAGCGTCGAAACCGAGGTGACGGCATCCTTGCGGTGGTCCTTGGCCACCGCCATCAGGGCCGGACTGCCCAGGCTTGAACCGGTCTTCATGGACCAGCGGTAGAGCAGCTCCTTGATGACAATGGTGACCGTAGCAGCAACAATGGCGATCAGGCCCGGCGATTGGTACCGGTGCTGGAGGATGATCTGCACCGACTCAACCAGGATCCAGAGACCGGTCCCGATGATCAGCAGGGCCACCACCGCCGCTGCCAGGGATTCCGCCTTGCCATGGCCGTAGGGATGACGCTCGTCGAACCTCTGGCGCCCCATTCGCAAGGCGAACAGGGTGGTAAAGATGGCGACAAAGTCACAGCCGCTCTCAATACCGTCGGCAAAGACCGCTTCCGAATGGCCCCAATGGCCGGCGGCCAGTTTCATCGCCATCAGAACGGCATTGATCCAGAAACCGATGGTGATGATCCGTTCAGCCTTGTCAAATCTCTCGTCACGTAGCATGGCGCCGCTCCGTCGGTTTCAGATCCTTCACCCGTATCTGGAGCCTGCTCCCCCCGCCCCAGGTATCAATTTCGGGCACTCCGGCCAGATCCAGCAATTCCGGCGCCGGACGCCCCGCCATCCGCCAGGCGATAGCGTTGATGTAGTGTCGTCCCCGCCCCAGCCTCAACCGCAGGTGTTCGCTGCCCACCACCTTCTGTTCCATCACCGTCAGGCCTCTGATACAGACCACCGGCTCAGGATTGCCGGCGCCGAACGGGGCCAGCCGCTGCAGGTCGGCAACCAGCGTCGGGGTCAACTCGCCTGGCTCCAGTTCCACGTCCAGCGACAGGCGAGGAATCAGGGTCTGCTGATCGAGCCGTTCGGCAGCGGCCCGTTCAAAGGCCGCCACAAAGGCATCGGCCTGGTCGGCGGACAACGCTACCCCGGCAGCGGCCCGATGACCGCCGTAGCGGGTCAAGAGCGGGGCGCAATCATGCAACGCCTCCAACAGATGAAAGCCGGGGATACTGCGGCCGGACCCCTTGGCGGCGCCGTCATCCTGCAACGCCAGCAGGATCGTCGGACGATAGTACCGTTCAGCCAGCCGTGAGGCGACGATCCCGACCACGCCGGGGTGCCAGCCTTCGGAGGCCAGCACGATGCTATGCCGGCCATTGACCCCGCCTCCCTGCTCAAGCAGGCGCACCGCCTCTTCCAGCATGCGCCGTTCCACCGCCTGGCGTTCGCTATTGGCCTCATCCAGTTCTGTTGCCAAGGTCTCCGCCACCACAGGATCAGCGGTCAGGAGCAGTTCAACCCCCGGCACGGCGCTCTCCAGACGGCCGGCGGCGTTCACCCGCGGCGCCAGCCTGAACCCGACCTGACCGGCGGTAACCTCGCCGCTGATGCCGGCAACCTTTTTCAACGCCGCCATCCCGATGCGGGTAACGGCGCCCATCCGCTGCAGACCGGCCGCCACCAGCAGCCGGTTCTGCCCGGTAAGGGGCACCACATCGGCCACGGTCCCCAAGGCCACCAGATCAAGCCATTGCCGCAGATCGGGACCGTTATCCGCAAAGGTCCCCTCTCCCCGCAGCCGCCCACGGAGCGCCACCAGCAGATTGAAGGCCACCCCGACCCCGGCGAGCCCCTTGAACGGATACCCACAATCCGACCGGTGGGGGTTGACCACCGCACAGGCGTCAGGCAACCGCTCCAACGGCTGGTGATGATCGGTGATGATCAGGTCGAGAGCGATGGTTTGGCAGAAGGCGGCCTCCGCAAGGGCGGTCATCCCGCAATCCACCGTAACGCAGAGGGTGGCGCCGGAGGTTCGTATCGCCTGCAGCGCCTCGTTGTTCAGACCGTAACCGTCCTCCAGCCGGTGAGGGATATGATACCCCACACGGAGTCCCAGGGAGGTCAGGCCCGACACCAGCATGGCCGTGGCGGTTACACCGTCCACGTCGTAGTCACCGTAGATGCAGACCTGTTCCTGCTTTCGCCGCGCGGTGACCAGTCGCGCCACCGCCTGTTCCATGCCGGCCAGCAGAAAGGGGTCCAGCATATCGGTCAGGGAGGGGTTCAGAAAGGCCCGCGCCGTGGCCGGATCCTCCAGGCCACGGCTCACCAGGAGCCGCGCCGTGGCCGGTTGCAGGTGCAACTCCCCGGCCAGGGCGGTAACAACGGCCTGATCGGCCTCTTTCAGAATCCATTCGGTCGGCATAAACAGCAACCCCCTCCGGAGAGGGGGCTACCGGCTCCTTATTTGGGCAGCTGTTGCAGCATATCACGGGCCTGGTTGCCCAGGTCGCTACCGCCCGCCAGGCGCGCCACCTGCTCGAAAATCGGCCGTGCCTTGGCCGGTTGTTTCAGGTCAACCGCATAAACAATACCGCTGTTGAAGAGGCTCTGCAGGTGGTGCGGATTGAGACGGTTGGCCTTCTCGAAGTTATCCAGCGCCTTGTCGAAAAAACCCAGGGCGCGGAACATGACCCCCTGATCGGTCAGGACATTGGGATCGTTCGGATTCAGCTGCAACGCCTTGGCATAAGCCTGTACCGCCTTCTGAGGATTATGGGCGTCAAAATAGGCATTGCCCAGGGCCGCCCACCCCTGGGCGTTTGTGGGGTCCTTGAGGGCCAGCCGTGCAAGCTCGGCAATCCGGGTGTTCATAGCCGCCGGATTGAGCATCGCGCCCCCGCTTTGCGCCGTTAACGGCACCGGGACGCCATGGCGCTCCATCAGCTTTCCCTCCACCAGTATCCCCAACAGAAAACCGATGATCAGGCCGGCTATCCCGAAGGTGATGGATTCCTTACGCATGGCTGCTCCTCACGAGGCCTTGACCGGCGAGGGGGCCGCGGCATTGTGCTTGCGCTGCGCCCGTTCCTCCAGAAGGATCACGATGGGACTGGCCACAAAGACCGATGAATAGGCCCCAACGATAATCCCCACCAGGAGGGCGAAGGAGAAGTCGTGGATTACCTCACCCCCGAAGAAGAAGAGTGCCGAGGCGGAGAGGAAGGTGGTAAGGGAGGTGATGATGCTTCGGGAGAGCACCTCGTTGATGCTGCGATTAAAGATGGTATGGAGTGAGCCCTTCAGATCCTTGTGCAGGTTCTCCCGAATCCGGTCGAAGACCACCACCGTATCGGTCAGGGAGTAACCGGCGATGGTCAAGACCGCAGTGATGAAAAGCAGATTGAACTCACGGCCGGTGGCGTAGTAGGCGGCAAACATGGCCAACACGTCATGGAGGGTGGCCACTACGGCGCCGATGCCGAATTTGAAGTCAAAACGCCAGGCGATGTAGAGGATGATCCCCAGCATGGAGATGGCCACCGCGATCATGGTATCCTTGCGCAGCTTGTCGCCGATGGCCGGGCCGATCTCCGTGGTGCTGTCGATGGTCACCTGCAGGCTGGGCATCGCCTTGGTGAAGGCGGCCGGTATCACGGTCGCCGCCTGCCCCACCGCCAGGTGGTCCTGCTTGCCCAGCTTCACCAGCAGCTTATTCCCCTCCTTGATCTCCTGGAGCTCCAGATCGGTGATCCCGGCTGCATGCAGCGCCGCACGGGCATCGGCCAGGGCCACCGGGCGGTCGAACTTCAGCTGCACCGTGGTGCCACCGGTAAAATCGACCCCCATGTTGGCGACACCCCTGCTCATCTGGATGATGGCGATGATCCCGATGATCGAGATGAGGGCGGAGATCACGAAGGCGTATTTCCGTTTTCCGATGAAGTCTATGTTGGTCTTGCCTAACAGTTCAAGCATGGCAGTGGCCTCCCCTTTATATGCTCATCTTTTTGACCCGCCCCTTGTGCAGGAAGAGGTCAAAGATCACCCTGGTGCCGGTCAGGGAGGTGAACAGGTTGATGATGATACCCAGTGACAGCGACACCGCAAACCCTTTCACCGGGCCGGTACCGAACTGAAACAGGACCGCAGCGGTAATCAGGGCGGTGACGTGGGAGTCCATGATGGTCAAGAACGCCCGATCGTAACCGGCATCCAGGGCCGCCTTGGGGGATTTGCCCAACCGCAGTTCTTCCCGTATCCGCTCAAAGATGATCACGTTGGCGTCCACCGACATCCCGATCAGCAACACGATGGCGGCAATACCCGGCAGGGTGAGGGTTGCCCCCAGGGCCGCCAGGGAACCCAACAGGTAGATGATGTTCAGCACCATCCCCAGATTGGCCACCATACCGGCCAGCTTGTAGTAGACGGCCATGAAGCCGATCACCAGCAGCACCCCTATGGCGCCGGCCATGAGCCCCTTGTCGATGGAATCCTTACCCAGGGAGGCCCCCACGGTCACGTTCTGGATCACCTTGACCGGCGCCGGCAGGGCGCCGGCCCGCAGCACAATGGCCAGATCGGAGGCGGTCTTCTCGGTGAAGTTTCCCGATATCTGCGCGGAACCTCCGGAGATCCGTTCCCTGATCACCGGCGCAGAATAGATGGTGTTGTCCAGCACGATGGCAAACCGTTTCCCCACGTTAGCGGCGGTAATCTGGTCGAACAGCTTGGCCCCCAGCGAATTGAATTCAATGGCGACGTACGGCTGGTTGAACTGGGAGTCGATCCGGACCTGCGCGTCGGTGAGAAGATCACCGGTGATCAGGGCCTTCTTATCCACCACGAAGGGGGTCTCATTGACCGCGCCGGTGGTGGGATCAACGACCTTTTCGTTCAGCACCTCGGCGTCATCCGGGATCGGACCGGTTGGGGTGACCCCCTCCCTAACCATCTTGAACTCAAGACGGGCGGTCCTTCCGATCAGGTCGATGGCCCGTTGGGGGTCCTTGATACCGGGCAGCTGCACAACGATCTGATTCGTCCCCTGACGGGCAATGACCGGTTCGGAGACGCCGAACTGATCGATCCGGTTCCTGATGGTCTCCAGGGCCTGGGCCACCGCCTTATCCTTGCGATCCTGGATGTCCTGTTCCTTCATCCGCAGACGGATACCGAACATCCCCCCATCTTCCACCGACGGGGTGATCTCGTACTCCCGGTACTTGTCCTTCAGCAGCTGCTGCACCGCTGCGGCGGTATCCTTCTCATACAGCACAATAGTGACCGTGTCGGGCCCGGAGCGGCTGATCCGCTTGAACCGCAGGTTTTTGCCGTTCAGGGTATCCTCAAGATCGGTCGCCACCAGATCCAGAGTCCCTTCCACCGCTTTCTGGGTCTCCACCTCAAGCACCAGATGAGTCCCTCCCTGCAGGTCAAGTCCCAGGCTGATCTTATCCTTGGGCAACAGCCCCTTCCACCAGGAGGGGAGCGTGGGGGCCAGTGTAGGCACCAGGTAGATGCAGGACAGGGCGATAAAGGTGATAATCAGGGTGATGCGCCATCCGGCTCCCTTAGGCATCGGCACAATCTCCTTTGCAGGTAGTAGTTACTTTACAACCGTACTGATGAACGGTTTGTCGATCTTGACCTTCACCCCGGTGGCAACCTCAAGGGTGATCACCTGCTCCTCGATGGCTGCCACCTTGCCGTGAATCCCGGCGGCGGTCTTGACGCTGTCTCCAACCTTGAGGCCATCCAGCAGGGCGCGGTGTTCCTTCGCCTTTTTCTGCTGGGGACGTATCAGCAGAAAATAGAAGATGGCGAACATGAAGATAAGCGGCACGATGTTCATGAAGGCGGCCATACCGCCCTGCGGCGCGGCCC
The DNA here is from genome assembly GCA_021778115.1 of Deltaproteobacteria bacterium. Lineage (GTDB taxonomy): Bacteria > Desulfobacterota > Desulfuromonadia > Geobacterales > Pseudopelobacteraceae > Trichlorobacter. The sequence goes on along the minus strand of JAJYCS010000018.1, from coordinate 9,759 downwards.
CTCCGCCGACGGGGCTTCCCATTGCAAATGCGACTCCAAACATAGTCTACTCCTCCTTGCGTGTTGCGTTCGATTGATATGCTGCGTAGAACTCCGTGCGGAACTGGTCGAACCGGTTGCAGCGGATCGCCTGGCGCATGCCGGACATGAGCTGCAGATAATAGGCTATGTTGTGGTGCGTGTTCAAGATCGAAGAGAGGATTTCTCCCGAACGGAACAGGTGGCGCAGGTAGGCACGGCTGTAGGTGCGGCAGACCTGGCAGCCGCAGGCCGGATCAAGGGGCCCCTGGTCATCTTCGTACTGCTTGGCCTTGATGTTGATCCTGCCCCGGCTGGTGAACAGCATGCCGTTGCGGGCGTTCCGGGTCGGCATGACGCAGTCGAACATGTCGTAACCGCGCCAGACCGCCTCCACCAGGTCCTCAGGGGCGCCTATCCCCATGATGTAACGTGGCTGGTCGGCGGGCAGATGGGGTGCGCAGGCCTCCATCACCGCATGCATGACCGGTTTTGCCTCCCCCACCGAGAGGCCGCCCAGGGCGTAGCCGTCAAAGCCTATCTCCCGCAGCTCGGCGGCGGAGCGTTGCCGGAGCTCAGGAAAACGGCCCCCCTGGACGATGCCGAACAGCAGCTGATCCGGCCGTCTGTGGGCCTCCTTGCAACGCCTGGCCCAACGGGTGGTCAACCCCAGGGAACGCTCAACATAGGTACGTTCGGCCTCGGCCGGCGGACACTCGTCGAAAGACATGATCACATCGGCCCCCAGGGCCTGCTGGATAGCGATCGACAACTCCGGCGTCAACAGGTGGCGGGAACCGTCGATATGGGAACGGAACTGCACCCCTTCTTCAGTGATCTTACGCAGCTCGGCCAGACTGAATACCTGAAACCCGCCGGAATCGGTCAGGATCGGCCCATCCCAGGCCATGAAACGGTGCAGCCCCCCCAACTGTTCAACCAGCCGATGGCCGGGGCGCAGGTAGAGGTGGTAGGTGTTGGCCAGGATGATCTGGGCCCCCGTCTCCATCAGGTCAGCGGGTCGCATCGCCTTGACCGTGGCGTTGGTCCCCACCGGCATGAAGATCGGCGTCTCGATCAGTCCGTGGGCGGTGGTCAGCAGACCGCAGCGGGCACTCGATGTGGCATCCTGGTGCAACAGCTGAAAATGGTTAGGCACGCGCCAGCTCCTACACGATCAGCATGGCGTCGCCATAGCTGTAAAACCTGAACCCGCGTTGTACCGCCTCGGTATAGGCGTGCAGCACGAACCCCCTGCCGGCAAAGGCCGCGACCAGCATCAACAGGGTGGATTCCGGCAGATGGAAGTTGGTCAGCAGGGCATCCACCACCTTAAAACGATAGCCGGGGTAGATGAAGATGTCGGCATCGCCGCCGCCGGCCCCCACCACACCGCCCTTGTCGGCGGCGTACTCCAGGGTGCGGCAGACGGTGGTGCCGACCGCGATTATCCTGCCACCCCGGGACTTGACTGCAGCGATGGCCGCCGCGGTCTCATCGGAGATCCGGTACCGTTCCCGGTGGATGTGATGGTCCTGCACCCGCGCGACCCGTACCGGCTGAAAGGTCCCCAACCCCACATGGAGGGTTATCCGGGCGAGCTCAACCCCCTGCTGCTCGAGCTGCTGCAGGAGTTCCGGGGTGAAGTGCAGCCCGGCAGTGGGGGCCGCCACGGCGCCGGGATCGCCGGCATAGACGGTCTGATAGCGCTCACGGTCAATGGCCTCGCTCTCCCTCCCCAGATAGGGAGGGATCGGCATCTGGCCCACCCGGTCAAGCCACTGGTCGAACCGGTCTGTCCCGGCGAACTGGATGAGCCAGTCCTGCCCCTCCAGCCGTTCAAGAACCTGCGCCGTCACCCCTTCCGGCAGATGGATCTGCTGGCCCGGCCGGCACGGTTTGGCGGAGCGGAGCAGACAGCGCCAGCGGCCAGACTCGACGCAGGGGGCCACCAGGAAGACCTCTACCCGTCCTCCAGTGGACTTGTTGCCGTAGAGCCGGGCCGGAATCACCCGGGTGTCGTTCACCACCAACAGGTCGCCGGGACGCAGCCAGCGCCCCAGCCGGTTAAAGGTGCTCTCCTCGATCTGCTCACCCTGCCGCGCCAGAACCATCAGGCGTGAGGCATCCCGTCGGGATGCGGGATAGCGGGCAATCTGCCCCTCGGGCAGCTCGAATCGAAAATCAGCGACCAGCATCGGCGGGAAGGGTGCGCAGTTCGGTCCCCGGATAGTAATAGGAGAGGATCTCGCTGTAGCTGAAGCCGGCCAGGGCGCGCTGCTTGGCCCCCCACTGGCAGAGTCCCACCCCGTGGCCATACCCCAGACCGCTGAAAAGGGCTACACCACCGATCACCCGTACGGTAAAGTTGGTACTCCTGATCACGGTGGAACCGACCGTCATCCGGAATCTGGTGGCCAGCATGGTCACCGCACCACGGGCGGTAGTCAGGATGACCGTCTTCAAGCGTCCCCGGTTATTGCGGGGACCTTCCCGGATGTCGGTAATCCCCGGCAGCCGGAGGGCCGTCTCCAGCTTGGAGAGCGGCATGCTCAGTTCCCATCTGCTGGCCGGGCTTTTTGCGCAGTACTGACAGTCCACCCCCTTCAGGTACGGTGGAGAGACGCCGCCCCAGACATTGGCCGCATCCTCGGTCTTGCCGCCGCAGCTGGCATGGTAATAGGCCTGAATCACGGCGCCATGATAGGTGAGCACCTGACCGACCGTCTCATGGACCGCCCGGGCGGCCCTGCTGTCCTCCTGATCGCTGCCGTCATACGCCTGGTCCATGACCGTTGATTCCAGGTGATAGAGGGCGTTGCGACGTTCCTGGCGCTTGGCTACCGCATAGGTGCGGGCGATCACCGCCTGGGCTTTGATCGCCTCCATGGGCCAGGTGGAGGATATCTCGCTGTTGATCACCCCCACCAGGTACTCTTCAAGGGGGAGCTCATCCACTACCAGAATGCCGTTACCCTGCGGCAGAACCTCCAGCACCCCCCGGTAAGAGGTGCCGTTCAGCCGGACGGGGCCTGCCGCCGTCACCCGAAGCCTGCGGTACGGGGCACCATCCAGAAGGAGATGACCATGCCCGGGAACAATGGTGGCGGAAGGAGGCAACACCAGCGCCGTACCGGACTCGCGCAGGGCCAGCATACCATCCCCCTGCAGGGTGACACTGCCGGTGGAGCGGCCAACCGCCACCCGGATCAGGTCCCGCTCCAGGGCCATGGCCGGCACCGTAACCAGGCCGAACGCCATGACGGCTATGATCAGACTGACGAGCTTATGCATATCCGTACAAACCGTCAAATAGAACCATACTGCCGTTCACCTGTCAAACAGTTTCACCCTGCAGCTGCACCCAGGCAGGGTGATGACGGAATTTGACAGGGCGGCACCGTCAGTGTACCCTGCCGGGCATGGCATTACTCGAACTCAACGGACTGACCACGACCATCAGCACCCCCGGCGGTCTGGTCAGGGCGGTACAGGAGGTGACCCTGACGGTCCCCCACGGACAGACCGTGGCCCTGGTGGGCGAGTCGGGTTCCGGCAAGAGCATGACCGCCCGTTCCATCATGGGGCTGCTTCCCGGCACGGCAAGGATCGTCAGCGGTTCAATCCGCCTCGATGGCCTAGAACTGACGGAGCTGTCGTCGGAGACGCTGCGATCGCTGCGTGGCAGCCGGATGGCGATGGTCTTCCAGGAACCGATGACCTCGTTGAATCCGGTGCTCCGGATCGGTGAACAGCTGATGGAACCGCTACTTCTGCACCGCGGCATGGAACGTCCGGTTGCCCGCGCCGAATCAGCCGCTCTGCTGCGCCACGTAGGGATAGGAGATTCGGAGCTCCGGCTGCGTGATTACCCGCACCAGCTCTCCGGCGGACAGCGGCAACGGGTGATGATCGCCATGGCCCTGGCCTGCAATCCCGCCCTGCTGATCGCCGATGAGCCGACCACCGCCCTGGATGTAACCATCCAGGCGCAGATCCTGGAACTGATCGACCGGTTGCAGAAGGAGCAGGGGCTGGCCCTGCTGCTGATCACCCATGATCTGGGGATCGTGGCGGAACGGGCCGATCAACTCCACGTGATGTATGCCGGAAGGATCGTAGAATCGGCCGCCACCGCCGAACTGCTGGCCAGACCCGCCCATCCCTATACCCGGGGACTCCTGGCCTCGCTGCCGGGCAACGTCCCCCCCGGCACCCCGCTCACCACGATACCCGGCCAGCCTCCCGATCTTACCGGGGAGCAGACCGGCTGTCCGTTCCGAAGCCGCTGTCCCGCCGCTCTTCCCCCCTGCGACACCGCCATGCCTGAGCTGACTACCATGGCGCCAGGCCACACCGTACGGTGCTGGAACCATCAATGACAGAGCCGATCCTGGAAGCGCTGGCCGTATCGAAACGATTTGCCCAACGGGACGGGACACTCCGCAGCGGTCCCGGACGACTGATGACGGCCCTGGATCAGGTCAGCCTGACGCTCACCCCCGGCGAAACCGTGGGGATTGCCGGCGAATCGGGCTGCGGCAAATCGACACTGGCCAAGCTGCTCACCGGCCTGCTGCCGCCCGACAGCGGCACGATACGCTTCCGGGGGATCCCGCTGAACCGCCAGACCCCGGAGCAGCAGCGCCTGTTCCGGCGATCGGTGCAGATGATCTTTCAGGACCCGTTCTCCTCCCTGAACCCCCGCCTCCGTATCGGCGCAGCCATCGCCGAGCCACTGGCGATACACGGTCTGGCGCCGGCCAGTACGCGCCGTGATCAGGCACAACGCCTGATGGCACAGGTAGGACTGGCGCCGGAGCTCTATGACCGCTTTCCCCACGAATTTTCCGGTGGCCAGCGGCAACGTATCGGTATCGCCCGGGCACTTGCGGCAGACCCGACCATCCTGGTGGCGGATGAACCGGTCTCCTCACTGGATATCTCCATCCAGGCCCAGATCATCAACCTGCTGCTGGAGCTGAAACAGCGGCAGGGGCTTACCATGGTGGTCATAAGCCACGATCTTGCGGTGTTGCGCCACGTAAGCGACCGTATTGTCGTGATGTACCTGGGGACGGTGGTGGAATCGGCCCCGGCTGCGACCATCTTTAACGGCTGTCGCCATCCCTACACGGAGGCTCTGTTGTCGGCCATTCCCCAGCTCGCGTTCCATGATCGCCCTGACCGGATCAGCATCAGCCAGGAACCGCCCTCCCCCAGCAGCCTCCCACAGGGCTGCCGTTTCCACGCCCGGTGCCCCTATGCACAGGATCGCTGCCGCACGCAGCCGCCGCCCCTTGCCGAGCTTTCCCCCGGCCATGTTGCGGCCTGCCATCTCAGGTAACGGCCATTCCCCGCTACAGCGAATGCATGCGCCATGAATTGACAAGGATAGTATTACTATATATAGTTTTGTAAATTTTCTTACCGGGCGAGTCCACCATGGCTGATTTTGACAAGAACAAAAATTTTACCAACGAAGCGGAGATCCTGAAGGTCCTGGGCCATCCGATCCGTCTCAAGATTGTGGCCGGCCTCTGTACCAACGAGTGCAATGTCAAGCATATCTGGGAATGCCTGAACCTGCCCCAGGCCACCGTCTCCCAACACCTAGCCCTGCTTAAGAACAAGGGGATCATTGAGGGAAAACGTGACGGGGTGGAGGTGCACTACAGCGTCGTGCACCCCTTGGCCCGCAGTCTGATCACCGCCCTCATGGCTCGCTGATCACCGCCTCCCTGCCCCATAGATCACCTGATAACCGGCCGGCACCCCCCGTTCGGCGCCAAACCGTTCCTCATAGATCGCTGCCATCTCATGCAGCGTCTGCCGCCATCCCAGCCCCCCCCCCGCCGGGGGGCGTGCCGTTCCAGCCCCGATCCGCTTGATAGCCTGCAACATCCTGGGCAGGTCGGGATACCAGACCTCTTCCCGCTCCCTGGTCACCATCACCTGCTGAAAGCCTTGGCTCACAAGGGCATGGCGGATCGTTGCCGCATCATGGAAACGATGGGTGCCGTCCCGGCCGGGGGGCAACGACCTCCCACAGCGCCGTAGCGCCTCCTGCCAGGAGCTGTGCAGCTCAGCCAAGGTCCCGTCCCCAAACAGGGCGAAGCAAAAGGTCCCCCCCTGCTGCAGTACCCGATGCGCCTCGCTGAAACAGAGATCACACCGTTCAAGCCACTGGAAGGTGGAGCTGGAAAGCACCAGGTCGAACCTGGCTGCGGCAAAGGGCAACCGTTCGGCATCCCCCTGTATCAGGGTGGCCCTGTTGGACAGACGTTCCCCGGCCAGTCGTAGCATGTCGGGGGCCAGATCAAGGCCGGTGAGCGCCGCCTGAGGCAGGCAGTCCGCCAGTGCGGTCAGAAGCTGGCCGGTACCGCACCCGATATCCAGCACCTGCTGCGCCCCCCCCTTCCCCAGCAGCCGACACGTCAGCTCCAGGAGCCGCCGCACCACCCGCTGCTGCACCGGGGTATGCAGGTCGTACTGGGGGGCACCCCGGTGAAACGCCCGGCCGACCCGAGCCAGACTACTGCCGGTCACGGAGCCCCTCCATGAATTCGATCAGGTCGCGATTGAACCGCTCGGGACGACTGAGAAACGGGGCATGACCGCAGCCGGGATAGACGATCCGCCGGCTATCCGGCACCGCCCGGGCCAGCCAGAGGGAGGCATCGGGGAGACAGATACGGTCCTGCTCCCCGTGGATCAGCAGGGTTGGACACTGCACGCGAGTCGCCTCCTGAAGCATCTCGGCCCCCATCAACGCCTCCAGTCCATCCAGAGCGGCAGCAGCTGTTGGTGGGACAACATCGGCCAGCACCGCCGCCACCTGGCAGCCGACCGTGGCCTCGTCCAGTTCTCCTGCGACAAACAGCCGTTGATGAAACCCATCCAGTGCCCTCGCCAGGTTGCGCCGTATCTTGAGCCGCATCCCCTGGGCCTCGATTACGGGCAGACCGTACGGAAAATCCGGCGCTGCGGTGAAACGGGGGGTCGCCCCCACCAGCACCATGCCGGCAAACCTTCGTGCAGCTCTCGTATATGCCGTGAGCAGCAGCTGTGCGCCCAGCGACCACCCCACGGCAACCAGGTCACGCAGGTCCAGGAGTTGCACCAGGTCCAGCAGGTCACCGGCAAGGCCGTCGATACCGCCCATCCCCTCCTGGGGCGCCGACGATCGGCCATGCCCCCGCAGATCGACGGTGATGACACGGTACCGGTCCGCCAGGGGGCGCTGCTGCAACTGCCAGACCGCTCCCGACATACACCAGCCATGGACAAACAGAAGGGGACGCCCTGCCCCCTCCTCCAGATACCAGATATCACCACCTGCGCGAGACTGCAGAAACGGCATCAGAGCACCCCCAGCCCCCGGGCGATCCGGCCCAGGGCCTCAACGGCTCCATCCAGGTCCGCGGCGGTGTGGCTGGCCATGACGGTGCAACGGAGTCTGCTGGTGCCGCGGGGCACCGTGGGTGGACGGATACCCTGGACAAAAAAACCCGCCTCCAGGAGACGCTCGGAAAAGGTCATGGTGACGACCGGGTCACCCACCAGGATCGGCACGATCGGCGTGCAGCCCTCAGGCACCGTGAAACCGGCCCGTTGCAGACCCTGGCGAAACAGGGCCACGTTCTCCGCCAGCCGACGCCGCCGCTGTTCCCCCTCCTCACTGCGCACCAAACGGATTGCCGCAAGGGAGGCCGCCAGTACCGCCGGCGGCAGAGACGTTGAAAAGATCAGACTGCGGGAACGGTTGATCAGATACTCCCGCATCGCCTGGGAGCAGGCCAAATAGGCCCCAAAACTCCCCAATGCCTTGCCAAAGGTTCCCATCTGCAGGGGAATCCCCTCCTGCAGCCCCGCCAGTGCCGCGCTGCCACGTCCTTCAGGCCCCAGAATGCCCCCGCCATGGGCATCATCAACCATCAGAAGGGCCTCGTGATGACGGGCCAGGGCCACCAACTCCTCAAAGGGTGCCAGATCGCCATCCATACTGAACACCCCATCGGTGACGATCAGGCGGAGGCCGTCGGTCTGATGCCGTGCCAACAGCCTGGCCAGGGCGACGCAGTCATTATGGGGATACCGCACCAGCCTCGCCCCTGACAGCAGGGCGCCGTCGATACTGCTGGCGTGGTTCAAACGGTCGGAAAAGATGATATCGCCACGACCGGCGACAGCGGCTATGATACCGGTGTTGGCCGCATACCCGCTGTTGAAGAGCAGGGCCGTCTCGGTTCCCTTCCATTCGGCCACCTTCTGTTCCAGTTCGTCATGGAGGGAGAAACTGCCTGAAACCAGACGCGAGGCGCCGCTGGAGGTGCCGAAGCGGAAAGCGGCCTCCACTGCGGCCCGTTTAAGGTCCAGGTGATCGGCCAGCCCCAGATAGTTATTGGAGCAGAGCAGAAGACAATCCTGGTCCCCCAGCGAGACACGGGGGCCGACCCCTGCTATCTGCCGCAGCGAACGGAACAGACCACCGGTACGGATCCCATCGAGTCGTTCCTGCAGGAGGTGATGGCTCATTGTTAACCTCGTTCCAACGAAATAAGTTGACAACTGACGCGCGTAAAAGGGGCGCCCCCGCAGGCTGCCCCGGTCTCCTACAGATAGCGGTCCAGCCCCTGTACCCTGAGCGCCTCAACCACGGCCCGTACATCCTGAGCCCGCTCCTTGGGGCAGACCAGGACGGCATCGCCGGAGTTGACCACCACCAGATCGCGCACCCCCACCGTGGCCACCAGGGCGCCGTGGCCGGAGACGATGCAGCCGGTACTCTCCACCGCGATATGGGCCGCACAGTTGGTTACCACATTACCGGCATCGTTTGCCGCCAGGACCTCCGGGAGGGCCGACCAGCTGCCGACGTCGCTCCAGCCAATCTCGGCAGGGACCACCTGTACCCGCCGGCACCGTTCCATCACACCGTAGTCGATGGACTGTGCCGCCACCTCGGCATACATAGCGGCGATCTGCGGCGCCATATCGACCAGGTCCCAGACCTGGCCGCCGAACTGGAGCATCTCCAACCGGGCGGCCAGCTCCGGCATCTGACGCGCCAGCTCATCAAGGATCACATCAGCCCGCCAGACGAACATGCCGCTGTTCCAGAGAAAGCTACGCGCCTCCAGATAGCGGACCGCCTGGTCAAGGGGGGGCTTTTCAATAAACCTGAGCACCGGAAAGGGACCGTCTCCCCGCAGCGTCATGTCGGCCTCGATATAACCGTAGCCGGTTTCAGGACGGGTCGGCACAATTCCCAAAGTCACCAGATAGCCGTTACGGGCGGTTTGGACGGCGCGCTGCAGACAGGTACGCAACCCCTCCTCATCCCGTATGAAATGATCGGCCGGCAGTACCACCATTACCCCTTCCGGATCCCGGGCGGCGATCAGGGCGGCGGCCAGACCGATGGCCGGCGCCGTGTTCCGTCCCACCGGTTCTGCAATGATATCGATCGGCGCCTGTTGACGATAACGGACCAGCTGCTGTTCGCTCTCCTCGGCCTGGAGCTGATTGGTCACCACCAGGATCCGCTTCGGATGCATCGGCAGTACCCGTTCAACGGTCCGTTGCAGCATGGTAGGGCCATCCACCACGGCAATCAGCTGCTTGGGACGGGCGGTCCGGGAAAGAGGCCAGAACCTGGTTCCGGAGCCACCCGCCAGAATAACGATGTACATCTGAGTCTCCCCTACTTGTACTGGATACGATCAATAAAGTCAGCAA
>JAJYCS010000081.1 GCA_021778115.1 Deltaproteobacteria bacterium | reverse complement strand
GCGGGTCAACCACCTTGGTGATACCGGTCTCCTCCTGGATCACCAGCTGGGTGTTGCGGGCGATGCGGGCCGAGTGGTCGGTGGGGAGGGCGATCGCCTCGTCCAGGGCGTTGGTGTGCAGCGACTGGGTGCCGCCCAGCACCGCGGCCATGGCCTCGATGGTGGTGCGGATCACGTTGTTGTACGGATCCTGCTCGGTCAGGCTCCAGCCGGAGGTCTGGCAGTGGGTGCGCAACGCCAGCGAGAGCGGTTTTTGAGGATTGAACTGCGACATCAGCTCGGCCCAGAGGAAACGGGCCGCCCGCAGCTTGGCGATCTCCATGAAGAAGTTCATGCCGATGCCGAAGAAGAAGGAGAGGCGCGGCGCGAACTGGTCCACCTCCAGCCCCTTGGCCAGGGCCGCCTTGACGTACTCGATGCCGTCGGCCAGGGTGAAGGCTAGCTCCTGCACATTGTTGGCCCCGGCCTCCTGGATATGGTAGCCGCTGATGGAGATGGAGTTGAACTTGGGCATCTCCCGGCTGGTGTACTCGATGATGTCGGCGATGATCCGCATCGAGGGGGCGGGTGGATAGATGTAGGTGTTGCGGACCATGAACTCTTTGAGGATATCGTTCTGGATGGTGCCGGCAAGCCGGTCCCGGGAGACCCCCTGCTCCTCGGCCGCCACGATGTAGAGCGCCATGATCGGCAGCACCGCCCCGTTCATGGTCATGGAGACGGAGACGTCACCCAGCGGGATATCCTTGAACAGGATCTCCATGTCGAGGATCGAGTCGATGGCCACACCGGCCTTGCCCACGTCGCCCACCACGCGGGGGTGGTCGGAGTCGTAGCCCCGGTGGGTGGCCAGGTCGAAGGCCACCGACAAACCCTGCTGACCGGCCGCCAGGTTACGGCGGTAGAAGGCGTTGGACTCCTCGGCGGTGGAGAAACCGGCGTACTGACGCACCGTCCAGGGACGGCCGGCGTACATGGTGGCCTTGGGCCCCCGCAGGTACGGGGCGAAGCCGGGCAGGGTGTCGATGCCTTCCAGCCTTTCCAGGTCGTCAAGGGTGTAGAGCGGCTTTACCTGAATCCCCTCCGGGGTATCCCAATTGAGCGGCGCCGTGGTCTCCTGCTTGATCTCCCTGGCTGCCAGCTTCTCCCAATCCTGCAGATTCTTTTTGTCAAAGGTTGCCATAGTGTCGATACCTCGCATGTAAGCAGTAAAGGCTCCAGATAGCGAACCTGGAGCCTTTTGAGTTGGCATTGTGCTAGAGAGGCTAACCACCCCCACTCGCTCCGCTCGTTCCCCCCTCCTGAATCAGGAGGGGGCTGGGGGGTGGTATCGCTACAGCACCGCCTTCAGATACTCGTTGGTGCAATCCCGCCTGGCCTTCTCCAGCAGCTTCGGGTCCACCTCGACGAACTTCTCATCCGGGGTGATCTTGAACAACGGCTGTCCCTTCTGGACGATGGTGCCGTCGCCGCCGTCCATGACGATCTTGTCGATGGTGCCGGAGAAGGGGGCCCGGATGGTGTTGAACATCTTCATCACCTCGATGATGTACAGCGGCTGGTCCTTCTCGAAGTGCATCCCCTCGGTGACAAAGGGGGGCATGCCGGGGGCCTCCTGGCCGTAGTACATACCACCGCAGACCGCCACGATCTCGTCGGCCTTGGTGGCCGGAGGCGGCACCAGCACCTTCTTCATCCTGGCCTGCAGCTCCGGATCGGTCAGATAATCGGGGATGGTGACCTCCAGATCCTCTTCCACCCGCATCTCCCAGAATCGGGTATTACCGCCGATCAGGAACAGCATTCCCAAGAGCTCCAGACCGCATTCGTAGCCGTAATGGGCGGAACGGATCTGCTCCCAGGTGACGGCGTCGTACCCCCCCTGCGGCTTTTCGTTCTTCAGCAGATCGTTCAGCTTGAAGTACTCTTCCCGTTCAAAGGCAAAATGCTCCCGCAGGGTCCGGTAAAAATGCAACCCCTGCTGCAGCAGTTCGTTGTCGTGATCCCAGATGATCTCCGCGGCCGGTTTGTGGGGCCGATGGTCCATATGCAGGTAGTCGTAGGTCTCCTTGAGGACTCCCAGCGGGTTGCGCAGCCAGATCACACGCCCCTTCTCGATCTTGAAGTTCTTGGTGTTGATGGAGAGCCAGCCGGCCAGGAGATGGGGATCGTCCAAAAGGCGCTCCATCGGCCGGGTGATCAGGGTCCCCTTGCGATCCAGCAGGTTGGACATGGTCTTGAGCTGCTTGGCCAGCAGGTCCGGTTGCTCGCCGAACTGCTCGGTCACCAGCTTGGCGTACTGCTTCTTCATCTGGAAGAAGGCATAGACCACATCCAGTTTATTGGCCTCTTCCTTGAGTGTCCCCACCAGGGTCAGGTACGGCACCACAAACCGGGTGGTGGGTTTGGCCATGACGTTGCGGCCTAGGAACCAGTTGACCAGACCGTAGTGGAACTCCAGGTTGGTGGCCAAGGCGCTGCCCCGGAGAGTGGTGCTGCGCAGCACCTCGGAGAGACGTTCATAGCTGGCAAGACGGTTCTCACCTTTGGTCAGGAGGAGCGCAATGTTGGAGTCGTAGGCGCCGGCCACCTTGTACTTCATGAAGAGCCCGGTATCGGGGTTCAGCATGCTGATCCCCTGGTCGTCCCGCACCTCCCCTTTGATCGGTTTGGACCAGTACCGGATCATGCCGCCGGCGTGGGGGGAGAGGGAGGCGTCAGTGGCGTTCAGACGGGCCTCCACCGATGCGTTGAAGCGGACCACCCGTTCCGGCTTGGGGAGCCGTTTTTTGTGCCGGGCCAGGAGGGCCATGGCCTCCACCAGCGATTCAACGATGAAGTAATCGTTGGTGTCCGCCGGGTTGGTGAACTTGAGGGAGTAGCAGAGCTCGGTCACCCGGTGCTCCACCTGGATCCGGGTATTCACCTCCATAAAGTAGTGACGATCCCGGTCCACGATGCACTCGAAGGTGGAGGCGGAATCCAATCCCACGGCCTGACCGAAGCGGGCCGACTCCTCCTCCATCCGCTGCAGCACCTTCAGATCGCTCTCAAGCGCCTTGACCTCGGCCTTCTTACCGGCCTCCTTGGCCCTTGCGATGGCGGCCTTGAGCCCTTCCTGAGTGACGGAGACCTCCAGCAGCTTCTGCTCATGCATCTGCAGGGAACAGTCGCGCCCCCCCAGGGAGACACACCACTCGCCGTTGCCCAGCAACTGGATCTCGTTGTGACGGGTCTGCTCGATGTTCAGCTCAATCAGGACGTTCTTGTTGTCGCCCACGCCGTTGGCCTTGACCTCCTGCAGCACCTCCCGCACCAGGGCCGGGGCCTCGGCGGCCGCCTTGGCGATCTGCCTCTCGTCGGCCTTTTTGACCGCCAGCAGGGAGGCCCCCAGGATCCGCTGCCCCTTGCCGCCACCGCCGCCGATCGCCTTCAGGCGGAACCGACTCTGGGGGTGTTTGCGGAACAGCTCGGCCACCTCGGTCTCCACCTGGGCGCACAGCTCCTCAATGGAGAACAGGTCGATTCCCCTGGCGTAGGAAGCCATCAGGATATGGTCGGCCAGCACCTCCAGCGGCAGCTTGGCATCTTTCAGCAGCGTGTCGTCACAGGAGAGCCCTTCGGCCTTGACCAGCGCCAGCAGTTTCTCACGGGTGGGGTGTTTCTTGAGCAGGGTGCGGGCGGTGACGTTGTCGATACCGGGGGTAACGCTGACCCCCACCTGCAGGGCGGTTCGCTTGGCCTCGTCCTTCTTGCCGGCCCGGGCCTGGGTGGCGGCGCAGGGGCCGATGAACATCAGACCGGCCTGTTCGATGGCCGCCACGAACTCCTCATCCTCGGCCATGAAACCGTAGCCGGCGAAGATCGAATCGTAGCCGTTATCCTTGGCGATCCCGATGATCTGGTTGATCCGCTCCACCCGTTCCTCCTTGGAGGCGCCGGTGTAGTCAGGGACCCGGTGGACCCGGCGGGAATCGGTCAGCTGACGCAGTTCCGGGGCCAGGGCGTTGGGGTAGACGATGGAGTCCTTCTCGGAGAGGAGGATGCCGAAGTGGGTAATCCCCATCTCCTGGTAGACATCCATCGCCTCCTTCCGGATCGGCCCGCGACAGACGATCAGCGGCTTCAGGTCCTCACAGGAGAAGGAACGGACCCAGTCGGAGTTCGACTTGGCCAGGCGGCGGTCCCGGTGGATCAGGGGGTTGTGCAGGTAGTAGTCAGCGGCGTGTGGCATGCGTATATCTCCAATACAAAGATAAATGGGCTTGATATTAGTGGAATTCTCGCTGGATCGCCTGCATCGGACCCGGCTTGTAGTGCCGCAGCAGGAAGTGCATGTTCTCACCAAGCACCTTGCGCAGGTCGGTGGGCATCACCAGGGATGAGATGGAGCCCAGGGCCAACCCCTCTTTCGGGTTCATCAACTCCTTCTCGTAGCGCAGGTTCAAGGCCGCCTCCTCGATCTTCAGCCATTCGGCAGCATCCTTTTCCGCGTCCACCTTGGCCTCACCGGCGGCCATCCCCGCCGCCACCCGCTCCTGGGCGCCGGCCTTGATCCGCTCGGTGGCGGCGGCCCGCACCTTGCGCAGCTCATCCTTGTAGACGAACTCCTTGCCGGCCGGCCCCATCACCGCCAGACGGGTGGTGGGCAGGGCCAGCACCAGGTCGGCGCCGGTGGGATAGTTGTTGTAGGAGGCGTAGGCCCCGCCGTAGGCGTTCCGGATGATCAGCAGGATACGCGGGGTGCGGATATCGACGATGGAATCCAGCATGGCCCGACCGGCCTGGACGATGCCCCGGGCCTCCTGCTCACGGCCGGGGAGGAAACCGGTGGTGTCTTCCATGAAGATGATCGGGATGTTGTAGATGTTGCAGAACCGGTTGAACCGGGCGATCTTATAGGCGGAATCCACGGATATCTGGCCCGAGGCGACGGCGGAGTTGTTGGCGACGAAACCGACCACCTGCCCACCCAGCCGGCCGAAGGCGGTGACCGCCTCCCGGGCCCGGTCCGGCTGCAGCTCGAAGTAATCGCCATGGTCGCATATCTGCTGGATCATGATGGAGACGTCGAACGGCGTGTTGAAGCCGGTGGGGGAGTTGAAGGCCTTTTTCAGCAGGGTGTTGATCTCCCAGGTCTTCCGGTCCAGGGGGTCACTGGTCTTCTGAAAGGGGGCCATCTCGCTGTTGTTGTTAGGAATATAGCTGAGCAGCTGGATGGCGGCCCGCAGGGCCCCCACCTCGTCCTCTACGGTCAGGTCGGCCACCCCGGAGGCGCCATGCACCTTGGGGCCGCCCAGGTCCTCGGGGGTGACCTCCTCACCCAGCACCGATTTCACCACCCCGGGTCCGGTGAGACCGAAGAAGGTGTCGCTGGGCTGGATCACGAAGCTCCCCTGGCGGGGCAAGTAGGAGCCGCCGCCGGCGTTGAAGCCGAACATGCACATGATGGAGGGGACCACGCCGCTTATCTTGCGCAGGGCGGTGAAGGCCTCGGCATAACCGTCCAGGCCCCCTACGCCGGCAGGCACAAAGGCACCGGCCGAGTCGTTCATGCCGATCACCGGTATCCCTTTTTCACCGGCCATCTGGAACAGCAGGGCCAGCTTGCGACCGTTGGTGGCGTCGATGGAACCGGCCCGGACCGTAAAATCATGGCCATACAGGGCCACATCACGGCCGCCGACGTTCAGGATACCGGTGACCAGGGAGGCGCCGTCCAGATTTTTGCCCCAGTTCTGGAACAGGATGTTGGGCTCTTTCTCGGTCAGGACCCGGATCCGTTCCCAGACGGTCATCCGTTTCTTGAAGTGCTGCTTCTCGATCTGGGCGATGCTGACCGACGTGATCGGCCGCTCGATCAGGTCGTGCCCCTCCTTCATCGCCTCTTCGTACCCCCCCTTCTTGCCGGGGATCTCACCGGGGATGGTGAAGTCGATGACCTTTTCCGGGGCAAACGGATTCTTCAGTGACGGTTGTATCGCTTGTTTAGACATCTGACGCCATCCTTTTCGTTGAGTTGATAGGGTATCCGTACACCGGGAGCCGGGGGGCGATACCAAACGGGGAAGCGGCCGGTCAACGGGTCACCACCGCCAGTACCAGCACCTCATTCCCGTCCCGTGAGAGCAGGCGGTGCCGCAGGGCGGAATCGAAATAGATACTGTCCCCCTCCCCCAGCTCGATCCGCTTGTCATCCAGCAGCAGCTCGGCCACCCCCCGCATGATAAACAGGAACTCCTCGCCGTCATGGCTGTAGGTATTCTCCTCCGGCGGTTTTTCCGAGACCGTGAGCAGGAACGGCTCCATCTTCTTGTTCTGTTTGCGCCAGGAGAGAGATTCATAGGTGTAGCCCTGGCTGGTGCCGGCCCGGGAGATGACCCGCGGCATCATCTTGCGCTCATCGGCCCGCACCACCTCGTACCGGCACTCCTCTTCCTCTTCAGCAAAAAAGTGGCCGATCTTGACGTCGAAGAACCGGGCGATCTTCGACAGGGTGGCGATGGGGGGGGAGACGTTGTTATTTTCAATCTGGGATATAAGGGCAGGTGAGAAGCCGGTCTCCCGGGCAACCGCCTGGAGGGTCAGCTTTTTGGCAAGACGGAGCTTTTTTATCTTGACGCCGATGTTGTACTCGCTACTCATCTCGCATCCGCCAAAAATAGAAACCTGTTTGGTGCGGCGTTTGTATACGAACCAGGCTTCTATTGTCAATAAAATTGTTTTATCCGCAACAAATGGCTTTTACTTACACTAACGCAATTTTATCAAAAGTAAAGCGCACTGCCGTTCATCCCGCCAGGAGGCGACGGGCCAAGAGCTCCATGGTATGCACCACCTCGACCTCTGCGCCGTGCTGTTTCAGGCCGTCGTCAAGCATCATCATGCAGCCGGGGCAGCCGGTGGCCACGGCAGCGGCGCCGGTGGCGATGATCGCCTCGCTCTTGGCGTCGTTGATCGTCAGGGAGGAGCCGTAGTGATAGACGTTGAAGGTCCCCCCCAGACCGCAACAACGGTCAGCCCCCTCCATCTCCACCAGTTCTAGGCCGGGGGTGGCCTGGATCAGGTCGCGGGGCTGGGCGGTAATTTTGCGGGTACGCAGATGGCAGGGGTCGTGGTAGGTGACGCGACCGCTCGTCCCGGCTCCCGTTTCAGCAGGCGTGAGTCCCAGCTGATGCAGGAGCTGCGCCGCATCCACGGTCCGTGCAGCCAGTCGTTCAAGGCGTTCCTTCAGCTCGGGGTTACGTTTACCGACCACCAACGGATAGAGCCGGTGCAAGGCGCCGCCGCAGGTGGCGCAGGCACTCATCACGTAATCGGCCTCATACCGTTCCAGGACGGCCAGATTCCGCTCCGCAAGGTGACGCACGGTGGCGCTATCACCACCGGACATGGCAGGCAGGCCGCAGCACTGCTGATCCCTGGGGATGATGATGGTGCAGCCCAGATGCTGAAACAGCTTGATGGTGGCAACGCCGACCCGGGGATAGACGAAGTTGGTCATGCAGCCCACAAAAAAGACGATCCGCGGCCTGCCGGGCTGCCCTTCCAGCACTTCGGGGTAGCGCGCCATCAGGGGCGTCTTGGCAATGGCCGGGATATAGCGCTTGTTCCCCACAAACGGCAACGGGAACCGCAGACGCAGGCCGGAGTTTTCCGGCACCTTTCTGAACAGGAGCGGCCCCAGTATTTGAGCCGCCTTGGCGCCGAGTTTCATACGTGTCCGACTCTGGATCACCTGCCCGACGGCCGCGTGGAAGGTGGTCAGTCCACGCTTCTGTGCCAGGGCCTCACGGGCGGCGATGACGATCTCGTCGGTGGGGACATCATTGGGGCATTTGTCCACACAGCTGCCGCAGAGTAGGCACTTGGACATGGCCAGGTAGGTCTGATCATCCAGATCGATATCATCCTTCAGGAGGTG
The DNA here is from genome assembly GCA_021778115.1 of Deltaproteobacteria bacterium. Classification (GTDB taxonomy): domain Bacteria; phylum Desulfobacterota; class Desulfuromonadia; order Geobacterales; family Pseudopelobacteraceae; genus Trichlorobacter. The sequence goes on along the minus strand of JAJYCS010000081.1, from coordinate 256 downwards.
CTGCACCAGGGTCAGCTTCCCCCGCGCCGTGGCCGGTTCCCGCTGGAAGGCGGTGAAGGCCGGACAGTTGGCGCGGCAGGTGCCGCATTTGACACACTTCTTCAGCGGCTCTTCAATCCGCTCAAGTGTATCGCGTGTATGGTCAGACATCGGAAAACCCCTTGTTTTTCACCATAGAGGGCGCAACCACGCCACCGTATCCTGCTGTGCATATAGTAGACAAATACATCCGCATATTGCAAACCAATTATCTACA
>JAJYCS010000080.1 GCA_021778115.1 Deltaproteobacteria bacterium | reverse complement strand
AAAGGCCAAGACCAACCCCTATCAGGTTGCCCAGATCCTGCAAAACTGGCTGACTGAGGAGTCGTGACCGCCGTGTGCCGGGTGACCGCGGTATCAGCCGCCGATCAGAGGAGTCGTACCCATGACCGGATCCGATAGGGCCGCTATCCTGCTTCTGTACCTGGGCGCCGATGTGACCGCCAAGGTCTACGAGCATATGGAGGATGAGGAGATCAAGCGGATCTCGAAGAGCATGGCCCACCTGGGCCATGTACCCCGTCAGACCATCACCCAGGTGGTGGAGCAGTTCAACGAGGTGATCTCGCCGGAGTCGGGTATCTTTGCCCAGGGTGAGGAGTTTGTGCAGAAGATCCTGGAAAAGGCCCTGGGCCCCAGCAAGGCCAGTATGCTGATGGAGGAGCTGCGGGCCTCCAGTTACGGCGATCTGGTGGATATCCTCTCCGCCATGGACTCAAAGAGTATCGCCAACTTTCTGTCGCAGGAACATCCCCAGACCATCGCCGTCATCCTGGCAAAGCTCAAGTCGAAACAGACCAGCGAGATCGTCTCATTCCTCCCCCAGGAGTTGCAGGCCGAGGTGGTGCTGCGGATTGCCGATGTGGAACAGGTCTCCCCCGAGATACTCCAGGAGATCGACGAGGTGATGCGGCGTGAGCTGAAATCCATGGGCGGCGTGCAGCGCTACAAGGTGGGGGGGATCGAGAAGGTGGTGGACATGTTCAACCACTTCGACCGGAGCAAGGAGAAGCAGATCCTGGAAAAGCTGGATGTGCTCTCCCCGCCGTTGGCCGAGGTGATCCGCAAACACCTCTTCACCTTCGAGGATGTCTTCGCCCTGGACGACCGTTCGATCCAGTCGGTGATGCGCGAGGTCTCCAACGACACCCTGACCCTGGCCATGAAGACCTCCACCGACGAGGTCAAGAACAAGATCTTCAAGAATATCTCCAGCCGCGCGGCCGAGATGATCAAGGAAGACCTTGAGGTGATGGGGCCGGTGCGGCTATCCGACGTGGAGAAGGCCCAGTCGGAGATCATCAAGATCGTCCGCAAGATGGAGGAGGAGGGGAAGATCGTGCTGGCAGGGCGGGGCAGCGAAGATGCCCTCGTCTAAGGTCATCAAGGCAGCGGCTGCCGCGGCGCCGATCAGCGATTTCAGCTTCCGTCCGGTGCAGCGGGGGGGCGCTGCGGGGGAGTTGCCGCCAACTGATGAAGGGGGGAGCGCCTTTGTCCCGTTGGAGATCTTCGACCCCACCGAGTTGGGTGGGAAGATCTCCCTTTCGCTCCCGCAAAAAACGGCGGATGAACAGCAGCCTGAGATCCCCGGCGCCTTTGTCAGCGATGAAGAGCTGGAGCGCGGCCTCCAGGAGTCCTATCAACGGGGGTTGCAGGACGGCAAAAATTTGACCGAACGAGGTCTCTGTAACGTTTTCCGGAGCCTGCGGACGGCGACAGAGGACCTGCAGCAGCTGCGTGAAAAACTGTTGCGGGAGACCGAGGACGACCTGTTGACCCTGGTGATCGCCGTGTCTCGGCGGGTCATCAACCAGGAGGTAGCCCAGGACCGTCAGGTGATCCTGCGGGTGATACGGGCAGCGTTGCGGGACCTGGGGAGTCAGGATGAGCTGGTGATACGCCTGCACCCCGATGACCAGGCCCTGCTCTCCACCAGCCAGGACCAGCCCCTGCAGCGGGAGCTGGCCGCATTTCGCGCCACGTTGAAAGGGGACGCGACCATCCAGCCGGGCTGCTGTCTGGTGGAGACGGCGCTGGGTACCGTGGATGCGACCTTTGAGGCCCAGCTTGGGGAGATCTATCGGCAGCTGCTGGAGGAACGGGCGAGTGCCGCTCCCTTCACGAAACCGGCCGTGACCGGCTGATGTTACCGTCAGTCCTGGCAATGGGCCGCTACCTGGGGGCGATTGAACGCTGCAACCCGATCCGGCTCCACGGCAAGGTGATCCAGGTGGTGGGTCTGGTGATCGAGGGGTACTGTCCGGAGACCTCGGTGGGGGCCATCTGCGAGATCAGGCCTAAGGATGGCGAGCCGATACCGGCAGAGGTGGTGGGGTTCCGCGACAATAAGACCCTGCTCATGCCGCTGGGGGAGTTGCGAGGGGTGGGGCTCGACAGCCTGATCACGGTGCGCCGGGACAAGGCCACCCTCAAGGTGGGACCGCAGATGCTGGGGCGGGTGATCGACGGCCTCGGCAGCCCGATCGATGACAAGGGTCCGTTGCGGGCCGACCTGGAATACCCGATCTACGCCGCGCCGGTGAATCCGATGAAGCGGCCGCCGATCAGGAAACCGCTGGATCTGGGAATCCGCTCCATCAACGGCCTCCTCACCTGTGGCCAGGGGCAGCGGGTCGGCATCATGGCCGGCTCCGGGGTCGGCAAATCAACCCTGCTGGGGATGATCGCCCGGTATACCGAGGCCGATGTCAACGTGATTGCCCTGATCGGGGAGCGGGGGCGGGAACTGCGGGAGTTTGTGGAGAAGGACCTCCAGGAGCAGGGGTTGCACAAGTCGGTGGTGGTGGTGGCCACCTCCGACCAGCCCCCCTTGGTCCGGATGCGTGGCGCCTACCTCGCCACCACCATCGCCGAGTATTTTAAGGACCAGGGCAAGAAGGTGCTGCTGATGATGGATTCGGCCACCCGGTTTGCCATGGCCATGCGGGAGGTGGGGCTGGCCATCGGTGAGCCCCCCACCACCAAGGGCTACACCCCGTCGGTCTTCGCGGCCCTCCCCAAGCTCTTGGAACGGACCGGCAACTTCCCCGAAGGGAGCATCACCGGCCTCTACACGGTGCTGGTGGAGGGGGACGACTTCAACGAGCCGATCTCGGATGCCATGCGGAGCATCCTCGACGGGCATATCGTCCTCTCCCGCGAGCTGGCGGCTCGCAACATTTATCCCCCCATCGACGTCCTTGCCAGCGCCAGCCGGGTCATGGGGGACGTGGCGGATGGGCATCATCTGCAGCTGGCCGGGCGTTTCAAGGAGACCCTTGCCACCTATCGCAAGTCGGAGGATCTGATCAACATCGGGGCCTATAAGGGGGGGAGCAACCCGGCCATTGACGATGCCATCCGGCGGATTGACGCCATGATCGCCTTCCAGAAACAGGCGGTTGCCGATCCGGTGGACCTGGCGGCATCGGTGGCGGGGCTACAGGTGATTTTTCAGTAGCGCGAGGGGACAATGGCGGCGAAAAAGGGGTTCGAACTGCATCAGGTGCTGCAGTACCGCGCCGATCTGGAACGGCTGCGCAAACAGGATTTCGCCACAGCGCGTCATGAGCTGGATCAGGCCTCCGACCGGCTCGCACAGGAGCGCCGCGCAGCTGCTGATCTGGCCAGGGATTTTGCCGAGCGTCATGGCCAGTTGACCTCGGTGGTGGAACTGCAGCTCTACACGGATTTTTTTGCCCGTAAACGGGAGGAGATCCGGCAGCAGCAGGAACAGGTAGCGATCCTGGACCGGGTCCTGGAAACCCGCCGTAGTGAGCTGGTGCAGGCGACTCAGGACAAAAAGGTGCTTGAGGCGCTGAAAGAGCGGCAAGAACGTGCCTTTCAACAGGAACAGCAGCGTAAGGAACGCGATTTTCTGGACGAGATGGCGGTGCAGAAGAAAGGTCGAGACTAGGCGATGAAGAGACAACTGCAGTTTGGCGTGGCATCGATAATTTTTCTGGGGGTGGTCTCGTCACTGCCGGGGAGCAGCGTCTCCGCCACCGAGGGAGGTCAAACGGCAGCGGCGGCCGACATCCCGATCAGCCGGACCGCACGTGAAGAACAGGCCTTGCAGGAGGCCAAACGGCAAAAACTCCTGGAACGTGAGGCCGCCGTGGCAGCTAAGGAAGCGGAAGTAAAGAAGATGTCCGATAAGATCCAGCAGGAGCTGAAGACCCTGGAGCAGACCAAGAAGCAGTACGATGACGCGGTCAAGGCCCAGGCGGCGATACAGCAAAAGATGCAAGGTGAGAAGGTGACCAAGATGGTCAAGCTGTTCAAGACCATAAAGCCCGACCAGGCGGCACGCCTCACCGATGCCCTGCCGCAGCAGGATGCCGTTGTGCTGCTGGAACGTCTGGACATTAAAACGGTTGCCAAGCTGGTGCCCTATCTGAAGCAGCCGCGTCTTATCCGATGGATCGAGGAACATCTGACGATTCGTTGATCAGGGCGATAAAACGGTCAATGGAGGGCTCTCCGTTGCCGATAAGAGCAAGTACGGGGCTCATCCTGTGGGGCCCGTGCAAATACAAACGAAAGGAGGTGAATCCATGGAAACCACACAGATAGCAATGACACAGGTGACGGCTGACCAGGCCGCTGCACCGGGGGGGGGCTCCACGACAGCCGCCAGTGGTACGACAGGTGCGGTGCTGCCTGATTTTGCCGCTGTACTGGGACAGACCCTGGGGGCGATGCTCACCCCCAATGCTGCATCCCCGTCCCTGGCTGCCGTGGCTCAGTCACCGGAGACACTACCGGCGGCGCAGGACGTGCAACAGACTGCCGCTGAATCTGCCGTTGCGGGAACATCGGACACTGAGCAGAAAAAGGCTGACGCTGACACCCCTCTTGCGAAGGAGACCGTAGTGGCAGGTCAGGATATGCCACAGCAGTTAGCCGGTTACTTGCAGGCAGCCATGATGGCGGCACCACTGCCGGCGTCAACCGTCTCCACCCGATCGGTACCACCATCGGTGACAACAGCGCCGAACGGTAGTACGACGGAAGTATCGGCCATACCGTCCGGTGTAGTCCCGTCCGATCCAGCAGCCACCCAACTGCCGCCATCGGTAGCCGGCATGGTGGGAACTCAAGCAACTCAAGCAACTCAAGCAACTCAAGCAACTCAAGCAACTCAAGCAACTCAAGCAACTCAAGCAACTCAAGCAACTCAAGCAACTCAAGCAACTCAAGCAACTCAAGCAACTCAAGCAACAACAGGTGCTGCGGTCCCGGTGCTCACCGTTGGGGTAACCGCTGATAGGCCGTTTACACCGCAGTCAGGTGGAACGGGTCCGGCAGTATCGGCACCGCCTCAACCGGCGGCTTTGCCGTCGGCCGCTGCTGCCGCAGTCCCCGCTGATCCCGTCAGGGCGCAGCAGCCCCCCTCACCCAAACAGCAGGGGCAAGCAGTGGCGGCGAGCTCATCGGAGGCCGATCCACAGAAATCCGTCGCAGCGGTGAAGTCCGATTCCGTGCCGGTGGCGGAGATGGCGAGGAGTGCCATCGTTGCATCCTCTTCCCCCACCAGAGGGGACGCGACCGGTACACCAGCGGTCCGCTTTGCCCAGCAGCCCGATGTGCTGGTGGCAACGGTGCAGCATCAGCAGTCGTCAGCACAGCAGGAGCAGCAGGACCTGGGGCAGTTCAGCCAGGCCAGGACCGGGAACAATACCACGCCTTCAGCGGCACCGGCCACATCAGAACCGGCCGGAGCGAAGGCTGTATTTGATCTGCAGGGGTCCCAGACAACCGGCGTCGGTCACGGCATGTTGGCAACGGCTCTGCAGCATCAGGTAACCGTGCAGGATCTGCAGCAGCTGCCACTGGAGAAGGCCGCAGCACAGCCCCCGGTGATGCAGCAGGTAGTTGATCAACTGGCCGGACGGGAGATCAAGCAGGGGACGAACCAGATCACCCTCAACCTCTCGCCGGAGCATCTGGGCAACATCCAGGTGAATCTGAAGCTGGACAACCAACAGGTGCGGGTGGAGATCGTGGCTGAACACCGGGCGGTGCGGGATGCGCTGCTGCAGCAGGTGGATCAGCTGAAGGAGAGTCTCTCCCGGCAGCATATCACCATGGAGTCCTTTGACGCCACCACTGCCGGTAACGGTGGTCTGGCTCAGCAGCAACACAACGCCTGGCGTCAGACCGCCAGCGAACGCCGGCCGCTGTACCAGGGGCAGCAGGGGAGCACAACGGCCACAGTCGCCGCAGTAACCGGCATGGATGGCCCGGTCCAGTATTTTGCCCCCCAGTATCAGTCCACCCTTGATGTCAGATTCTAAGGAAAGGAGGAACAGACGATGAGTACAGCCATCACCAACGCCACTGCGGCCACCACCACAAGCGCCACTGACGCCGCCACGGCCATGAAGAACCAGCTTGGCATGAACACCAATGATTTTCTCAAACTGTTCATTGCCCAGCTGCAGAATCAGGATCCATTGAGTCCCCAGGATCCGAGCCAGTTTCTCGGACAGCTGGCCCAGCTTACCCAGGTGGAGCAGTCCTACAACACCACCACCGCCCTCAATAACCTGCTCACTGCCCAGAATCAGGTGCTGTCCAACACAGCAGTCTCCCTGATCGGCGGCACCATCACCGCCACCGGTAATCAGGCCAACTACGACGGCACCAACACGGCGGCCATGAAGTATTCCCTGCCTGCCGCCACTGCCAGCACCACGCTGACCATAGCAAACGCAAACGGACAGGCGGTTCGGGTTGTCAATCTGGGTTCCCAGGCGGCTGGGACGACAACCTACCAGTGGGACGGTACCGATGGTCAGGGAAACAAGCTGGCAGCCGGTGCCTACACCTTTGCCGTCACCGGCACCGATGCAGCCGGCGGCACGCAGACCGCAACCACCTACACCACCGGCAAGGTTGACGGGGTGAACTTCAGCAACGGCACCGCAGCCCTCACCATCGGCGCCGTTTCCGTCCCCTACGCCAATGTCACGGCGGTAAGCGCGGCATGAGCGGCATCGAGCAGATCTACTTTCCCAATCCGGTCCAACCGGTGGGGAAGCCGGCCCAACCGGCCGGGTCGCAACCGGTCAGACCGGTGGGCGACAGCCCCTTTGCCAAGGCCCTTGACCAGGCCCAGGGGGTCAGGTTTTCGCAACATGCCCAGGACCGCCTCAAGGCCCGCAACATCAGCTTTAGCAACGATCAGCTCCAGCAGTTGGAGGGGGCGGTCAACAGTGTGGCGCAGAAGGGGGGGAAGGATTCCCTGGTGATGATGGGGGATGCCGCCCTGGTGGTGAGCGTCAAGAACCGCACCGTGGTCACCGCCATGGACCGCAGCCAGATGAAGGGCAACGTCTTCACCAACATCGATTCCGCAGTAGTCATCTAATCATAATCATAACCGGGCTGGTCCTCTTGCAGGAAGCCCCAGAGATACGGACCGACTGACGTATCTCGTACGAACAGGAGGCAGAAAATGAGCGTTACCTCAGCGATGTTTACCGGCGTCACCGGTATGCTGGCCAATGCCGAAGGGATCAACGTGATCGGCAACAACCTTTCCAACGTCAATACCGTCGGGTTCAAGAGCGGCCGGATGCTCTTTTCCGACATGCTTTCCGCCAGTGGTCCCAATAACTCCCAGATAGGGCGTGGTGTGCAGATCCAGAAGGTGGACAACGTCTACGCCCAGGGCGCCTTTGAGAACACCGAGGTGGTATCCGACGTGGCCATCCAGGGGAACAGCTTCTTCGCCCTGGCGGCTCCCAATGCTACCGCAGCCCCTGCAACCCAGGATCTGGCATATCTGACCAGGGCCGGTTCCTTCAGGGTCAACAGCGCTTTTAACCTGGTCAACCCCGATGGCTATGAGGCGTTGCAGTCTGTTGACGGGAAGCCGATCCTATTCCAACATACCGCCAGCGGCGGGACGCCGGCTGCCGGCGATTTTGCCAAGATTACGGCCGTCGACAGCCAAGGGGTTATCACCTACAGCGATTACGCCGGGAACACCTACTACTATGCAGGTAACGGTAACCCGGGAGTGGCTGCCACTACGGCAAACTACTCCACGGTGAAGTCAGGCGGTTTTACTGTTGCGGTTATTAACCCCAGCAACCCGTTGGGGCTGAACAAGGTGGGTGGCACCCTGTTTACCAGCACGGCTGATACCGGCATCCCGACGACAGCGTTTAATACCACCGCCAACCAGGTAAACGGTACTTCGGAAAAACTCTACTCGAACTCCCTTGAGTTGAGCAATGTGGATATGGCGGCCCAGTTCGTCCAGATGATCCTGACCCAGCGGGCCTACTCGGCCAACTCCAAGACCATCACCACGGCCGACCAGATGACCCAGGAGGTCCTGAATCTCAAGCAGTAGGCGTCGTACAGGGTAGACAGAGAACGGGCAGGCCCCCGTTTGTCCGTGCCGGCCTGCGGATGAACGGGGGCGGCTTTGGTATCGGGTCTGGATGCTCGGCGCGGTGGTGGTTGCAAAAAGCGGTTTTTCGTTTTAAATAGAGGGGCGTCGGGAACGGCAATGGATTTTAACGCGGGAGGCGGCTGATGGCAAAGGAAGAGCAGGCAGGGGCCGAAGAGAGCGGCGGTGGCAACAAGAAACTGTTTATCATCGTCGGAGCCGCCGTGGCGGTGCTGGTGGTGGCAGTGGTGCTG
>JAJYCS010000017.1 GCA_021778115.1 Deltaproteobacteria bacterium | reverse complement strand
CCTGACCACCAACCTCTCCACCGTGCCGATGCGAACCCCGTTCCGCAACATCTCCTCCGCCTTCCGCGGCATGATGATGTGAGGGAGGATCCGTAATCAGTTTGACAGGTAGCCCCACTGCCTGTTACAAAACGGATTGTGTCTGTCAGGGGAAGGGGGTGCAATTCCCCCGCTGTCCCGCAACTGTGATGTGAGGCGCCAATCGCCTCCAAAGCCAGGTTACCTGCCAGCCACCAGCTTCATGGGCCTCCGGGGAGAGGGGTACCAAAGCCGGTAGTACGCGATCCAACGACCTGTCCCCGCAACGGACAGGTCGTTTTTTTTGTGGCGAGGCATCCATGGCAACCACCACCCTGATCACCGGCGGCGCACGCAGCGGCAAGAGCCGCTTTGCCGAACAGTTTGCCACAGCATACGGCGCACCGCTCTGCTACCTGGCCACCGCCCAACCGCTGGACGCCGAGATGGACGAACGGATCGCCTGCCATCGGGTACGGCGCGGCAGCGACTGGCACACGGTGGAGGAACCGCTGGCGCTACCCCAGACCCTGTCCCGGCTGGACGGCAGCTATCGCGCCATCCTGGTGGATTGTATCACCCTCTGGCTCACCAACCTGCTGCTGCAGGGACGGGAGGACGCCGACCAGGAGGGGCAGGTCATTGCCGAGGTACAACGCCTGGCCGCCACCCTGCGCAGCATGACGACCCCGGTGATCTTGGTGACCAACGAGGTCGGTATGGGGATCGTGCCGGAGCACCGCCTGGGGCGTCTGTTCCGCGACCTGGCCGGACAGGCCAGCCAGATCCTCGCCGCCACCTGCGACGAGGTCTACACCGTCATCAGCGGCATTCCGCTGAAGCTCAAATGACCACCGAGGGCTCTCCATGAACCGTATCACCGCCATCCTGTCTCGCATCGCCCCTCTTGACGCCAAGCTGCTGGCCGCCACCCAGGCACGGCTGGACCGCAAGACCAAACCGTTGAACGCCCTGGGCCGCCTGGAGGAGTTCGCCTGCCGACTGGTGGCCATCAGCGGCCAGGACCTGCCCGACCTGTCGAAAAAGGTGATCTTCACCTTTGCCGCCGACCACGGCATCACCGAGGAAGGGGTCTCCCTCTACCCCAAAGAGGTCACCACCCAGATGGTGTTCAACTTCCTGCGCGGCGGGGCCGGGGTCAACGTGTTGGCCCGCCATGCCGGGGCCGAGGTGCGGGTGGTGGACGTGGGGGTGGACCATGATTTTGCAGGCTGCCCCGGCCTGATCCATAAAAAAGTAGCCCGTGGTAGCGCCAATTTTGCCAAGGGACCGGCCATGACCCGCGACCAGATGCTGGCCGCCCTGCAGGTCGGGATTGAGTTGGCTGACCAGTGTAAGCGGGAGGGTGTCGGCCTGGTGGGGACCGGTGAGATGGGGATCGGCAACACCAGCCCATCCTCGGCCATCATCGCCGCCTTTGCCGGCCTTGCGGTGGCACAGGTCACCCACCGTGGCACCGGCATCGGCGATGAGGCGCTGCGACTGAAGGTGCAGGCGATCCAGAAAGGGCTCGATCTCAACCGTCCCGACCCGCACGACTCGCTGGACGTGCTGCAGAAGGTGGGCGGCCTGGAGATCGCCGCCATCGCCGGGCTGGTACTGGGCTGCGCCGCCAACCGCATTCCGGTGGTAGTGGACGGTTTCATCTCCACCGCCGGCGCCCTGATCGCCTCGGAACTGCACCCCAGCGTACACGACTACCTGTTTGCCGCCCACGAATCGGTGGAGGTGGGGCACCGTTTCATGCTGGAGCGGATCGACATCCGGCCGATTCTCGGCCTGGACCTGCGGCTGGGGGAAGGGACCGGCGCCGCCCTGGCCATGCCGCTGATCGAGGCCGGGGCCAAGATTCTGGCCGAGATGGCCACGTTTGAAGAGGCCGGCGTCATTGGCCATTAAAGAAAACGTATAAGGAACCTCCATGAAAACCCAGATCGAATATGCCCGCGACGGCGTGATCACCGCACAGATGCAACAGGTTGCCGACAATGAGGGGCTGCCGGCCGAGCAGGTCAGAAGCGGCGTAGGGGCCGGCACCATCGTGATCCCCTGGAACCACCACCGCAAACCGGCCCGCGTAGCCGGTATCGGCAAGGGGCTGCGCACCAAGATCAACGCCTCCATCGGCACCTCGTCGGACATCATTGACTACGCGGCCGAGGTGCGCAAGGGGCTGGCGGCCCAGGAGACCGGCGCCGACACCCTGATGGAGCTATCAGTAGGCGGTGACCTGGACCGGGTACGGCGGGAGGTGATCGCCGCCGTTGACCTGCCGGTGGGCAACGTGCCGCTCTACCAGGCCTTCTGCGAGGCGGCCCGCAAATACGGCGACCCCAACAAGTTGGACCCGGAGGAGCTGTTCGACCTGATCGAGCGCCAGTGCGCGGATGGCATGGCCTTCATGGCGGTGCACTGCGGCATCAACCTCTGCACCGTAGAACGCCTGAAGCTGCAGGGCTACCGCTACGGCGGCCTGGTCAGCAAGGGCGGGGTCAGCATGGTGGCCTGGATGCTGGCCAATAAACGCGAAAACCCCCTGTACGAGCAGTTCGACCGGGTGGCAGGCATCCTCAAGAAGTATGACACCGTACTCTCGCTGGGCAACGGCCTGCGGGCCGGCGCGATCCACGACTCCTCCGACCGGGCCCAGATCCAGGAGTTGATCTTTAACTGCGAACTGGCCGAACGGGGTCGTGAACTGGGCTGCCAGATGCTGGTAGAGGGGCCGGGCCACGTGCCGCTGGACGAGATCGAAGGGAACATCAAGCTGCAGAAACGGATGAGCGGCGACGCCCCCTACTACATGCTGGGACCGATCCCCACCGACGTGGCCCCCGGCTTCGACCATATCACCTCGGCCATCGGCGCGGCCCAGTCTGCCCGGTATGGCGCCGACCTGATCTGCTACATCACCCCGGCCGAGCACCTGGCCCTGCCCAACGAGCAGGACGTGCGCGACGGGGTCAAGGCGGCCAAGATCGCGGCCTACATCGGCGACATGAACAAATACCCGGAACGGATGCGGGAGCGGGACAAGGAGATGTCCAAGGCCCGCCGCGACCTGAACTGGCAGAAACAGTTCGAGCTGGCCCTCTTCCCGGAGGACGCCCAGGCGATCCGCGCCAGCCGCACCCCTGAGGACGAGGCCACCTGCACCATGTGTGGCGACTTCTGCGCCTCCCGCGGGGCCGGCAAGCTGTTCGCCGCCGACCTTAAAGGAGACAGGCGCTAGGCCATGCGCCACCTGCTGCTGGCCATCCAGTTCCTGACCATCCTGCCGGTCCCGTCCCCCAAACGGTGCGGACCGGACGACCTGGGCCGCTCTACGGCCTGGTTCCCGCTGGTGGGACTGCTGATCGGCGGCCTGCTCTGGCTGGCTGACCTGGCGCTGACCCCACTCTTCCCCCGTCACCTGACCGATGCCCTGCTGGTGATGCTCTTGGCCCTACTGACCGGCGGCCTGCACCTGGACGGCCTGGCGGATGTCTGCGACGGCCTGGCGGCCCGCGGCGATAAGGTTCGCTTTCTGGCGGTGATGAAGGATTCGCGGGTTGGCGCCCTGGGCGTGGTGGGACTGGTGTTGGGATTGCTGCTCAAATACGCCGCCCTGCTGGCGGTGCCGATCTACCTGAAGCGTCCTGCCCTGCTGGCCGTCCCGGCACTGGCCCGTTTTGCCCAGGTGGCCTTGCTGGCGGGCAGCCGGGCTGCCCGCGCCGACGGCCTGGGCAACACCGTACTGACCGGTATGGGACCGGCGCAGCTGCTTTTGGCCACCGCAACGGCACTGCCGCTGGCCTGGTTCACCCTGCAGATTGCCGGCCTGATCGCCCTGCTGGCCGTCTCCCTCTGGGCGTTGACGGTGCGGTGGTATTTCACCCGTCGGCTGGACGGGGTTACCGGCGACATTGCCGGCTTCACCTCGGAGACCGCCGAGGTGCTTGCCCTGCTTGCCGTTGTTGCCACAACGGCTATTCTAACCTGGATTTGAGCGTACCATGACCGCATTCACCCGTATCTACGTAGTCCGTCACGGCCAGGTGGTTGGCCATGAACAGCGCCGCTATAACGGCCACCATGACGTGGCCCTGACCGATCTGGGGGTCGAGCAATACCACCTGCTGAAAGACCGCCTGGCCGACAAGCATATCTCCGCCTGCTATGCCAGCGACCTGACCCGCTGCCGGACCGGCGCCGGCATCATCTGCGAGCAGTTCGGCATCCAGCCGGTATTCCGCCGGGAGCTGCGGGAGCTGAATATCGGCATCTGGGAAGGGATGACCTGGCAGGAGATCCAGGGGCGCTGGCCTGAGGCCTGGCAGGCCCGCTTGGACGACCTGGTCAACTACCGGGTACCGGGGGGGGAAAATCTGTTGGATCTCGAGGCCCGCGCCATGCCGGTGGTCAAGGAGGTGCTGGAGCGTCATCAAGGCCAGGAAGTACTCCTGGTCGGCCACGGTGGCCTGAACCGGGTCATCCTGCTGAACGCCATTGGAGCGCCTCTGGCGGTTGCCTTCAACATCGAGCAGAGCTATGGCTGCCTGAATATCATCGACTACTACCCGGACGGACGGGCCACGGTCAAGCTGCTGAACGGCTGACACGTACGTAACAAACCGGCCCGCGGAGACTCCACGGGCCGGTTTGTTGTGCAGTATGCCGAGCTAGCCTTTAACCTTCAGTGGCAGCCTCTGCGGCTCCCCCCTCCATAAATTCCGCCTGGGCCTTCATGATGGCCTGCATCTGGCCCAGCTGCTCACCCAGCCAGGCATGTACCATGGCGGCGGTCTGAAAGTTCATGGTAACGCCGTTTTCAATAAAACGGACCATGACGCCGTTCAGATTCTTCGGCTCGGAATCGGTCAGAGCACCGATCCCCCCCTCAGGGGTGATTTCATGGGTCACCTCCTTGGGCAGGGCCGGACGTTCCTGATAAAAGTGCATGACCAGCTCGCCGCGGGGGGTGAAGCCACCCTGCACGCCGTTGGCATAGGTCGGGTTGTAGGTGTAGTTGTAGATGTAGTTGAAGGTGATCTCCGGCTTGCGCTGATGACTCATTACGAATTCCTTCCTCATGGCTTGAATGTTAAAAAAGGCTTGATTGTGTAACACATTTTCAGACACCCTGACAAGCGCAACAAATTACAGCGCAACAAATCAGATCGGCACGCGCCCCTTGCCGCGACAACCTGCCGCGCATACGAGCCCTGGGAGGAATCACCATGCAGCGTTTCTGGCGTAACGCGACAACCTATATCTCCGCCCTGACCCTCTCTGCTGCCCTCGCATGGACCGCTGAACCGGCTCAAAAAGCAGCTGCCGGTCTGACCTCCCCGCCAAAGGCCGGGGCATCAAAACCGGCTAACATCCCAAAGCCCGCTGCCAAACAAAAACTGGTGGATATCAACAGCGCCACCTATGGCCAACTGAAGGCGATCCCTGGCCTGGGAGCCGCCTATAGCGCCAGAATTCCGGCGAACCGTCCCTATGCCAACAAAAGCCAGCTGGTTTCCCGCAAGGTCCTGCCAGAATCGGTCTACGCCAAGGTGAAAGATCGCCTCATTGCCAAGCAGCCTAAGAAAGTCGATAAAACACCCTACCTCCCGCAGAGCCCGCACGCCAGAAAAAATAGTCCATCCCTGCCGCAATAACCCGATGCGGACCCCGTAGGGTCCTGGCTGTCTCCCTTCTTTCCTTGACATCTTTGTCATAAATAAACTATTATTGTTTATTTCAGGAATTATCAAGGAGCTGTAATGAAACCGCTTTTTCTCAACCCTCCCACCTTCGAGGATTTTGACGGCGGCGCCGGCGCCCGCTATCAGGCATCCCGCGAGGTGACCTCATTCTGGTATCCCACCTGGCTCTGTTTCCCTGCCGGCATGATCGAAGGTTCCCGGGTGGTTGATGCCCCGGTCCAAAAACTTGACCTGTCGGCCTGCCTGGAGATCGCCAGATCATTCGATATGGTGGTGATGTACACCTCCACCCCCACCCTGGCGATCGACATCGAGACCGCCCGCCGTATCAAGGAGGTCAAACCGGAGATCGTCACGGTCCTGACCGGCCCCCATGTCACCATACTGCCGGAGGAATCACTCACGGCCGGCAATGGCATCATCGATATCGTCTGCCGTGGCGAGTTCGACTACGCCACCAAGGAACTCTGCGAGGGACACGACTGGGCCACGGTGGATGGCATCAGCTTCATGAAGAACGGCATCATCACCCACACCCCCGATCGCCCCCTGATCGAAGACCTGGATGCCCTGCCGTTTGTGGCGCCGGTCTATCGCCGCGACCTGCCGATCTCGGAATACGTGATCCCCCACTTCAAGAACCCCTACGTCTCGATCTACTCCAGCCGGGGTTGCCCTTCCAAATGCATCTACTGTCTCTGGCCCCAGACCTTTTCCGGCCAGCGGATGCGGACCCGCTCACCGCAGAACGTCTACGAGGAAGTGAAGTGGATCGTTGATAATATTCCGGAGATGCGCGAGCTCTCGTTTGATGACGACACCTTCTCCGCCAATCGGCAGCATGCCCGTGCGGTAGCGACGCTGCTGAAGCCGCTGGGGATCTCGTGGACCATCAATGCCCGGGCCAACTGCGACTTTGAAACCCTGAAGATCATGCGCGAGGCGGGCCTGCGTCACGTGGTGGTAGGCTATGAGTCTGGCAATGAGCAGATCCTGAAGAACATCAAGAAGGGGGTCACCAAGGAACAGGCGATCCAGTTCACCAAGGATTGTAAAAAGCTGGGGCTCTCGATTCACGGCGCCTTTATCATGGGCCTGCCGGGCGAGACCAAGGAGACCATCCGCGAGACCATCGAGTATGCCAAGCAGCTGGACCTGAACTCTATCCAGGCCTCGCTGGCCTCCCCCTATCCCGGCACCGAGTTTTACACCCTGGCCAAAGAGCAAGGCTGGATCGCCTCGGATGACTTCATCGACAACACCGGCCACCAGAAATGCGTAATCAACTATCCGCACCTGACCAATGCCGAGATCTTTGATTCGGTGGAGGAGTTTTACAACAAGTTCTACTTCCGGCCCAAGTACATCCTGCGCAGCATCGGCAGGATGATGGTGGACAGCGAGATCCGCAAACAACGCCTGAAAGAGGGCAAACAGTACTTTGACTACATGCGCAAGCGGAAGCAAGGATCGTCTTGCGCAGACTGATCGTCAATGCCGATGACTTCGGCCTTTCGCCTGGGGTCAACCGGGCCGTGGAACTGGCATGGCAGCAGGGGGCGCTGACCCAGGCCTCGTTGATGGCCGGTGGTGACGCCTTTGACGAGGCGGCGCTGATCGCCCGCCAGAACCCCGGTCTCCAGGTGGGACTGCATCTGACCCTGGCGCAAGGCAGACCGGTGCTGCCTCCGGAACAGGTTCCGGGACTGGTGGGGACAAACGGCCGTTTCCCGGACAACCCGGTGGCGGTGGGGATGAAGCTGTTCTTTGATCCCACCATCCGTATGCAACTGCGCAACGAGATCGAGGCCCAGATTCTGAAAGTACGGGCGACCGGTATCCCGCTCACCCATATCGACGGACACCTGAATATCCAGATGCACCCCACAGTATTCAGCATCCTGACAGAGTTGATGCCGCTGCACGGCATTACCAGCTTCAGGATTACCCGCGAACGTCTGTGGGAAAATCTGCGTCTTGATCGAACCCGCCTGCTCGGCAAGTCGGCCGAACGGTTCATCTTCGGGGGTCTTGCCGCCTATGCACGGCCCCAGCTCCGACACCGGGGGATCATCACGGCGGTGGAGGTAAAGGGGATCCTGAATTCGGGCCGGATGACCGAAGACTATCTGCTGCGCATCCTGGAACACCTGCAGCCCGGCACCAGCGAGATCTACTTCCACCCCGGCTGCCTGCCGGACTCGGAGATCAGCCGCCGGATGCCCGACTACCACCATCGGGAGGAGCTGGCTGCGTTGCTCTCCCCCCGGTTCCGAAGCTCTCTCAAGGCGCACGCCATTGCGCTCTGTAACTATCGCGGGGATGAAAAAGCTGATGCTTAAGACCTTACTACTGATGATCCTGGCGGTGACCGCCGGCACGGTTGGCGATCTGCTGCTGGCCAAAGGAATGAAGGAACTAGGCGACCTCTCCACCATGAATCTGCGCGGCATCATGGAGGTGGCGCTCCGCGCCATGACCGCCTGGAAGATCGTGGCAGGCACCGCCATGCTGGCGCTGTTTTTCTTCCTCTGGCTGGCGGTGCTCTCGTGGGAAGATCTCTCGGTGGCCCTGCCGCTGCAGGCCCTGAATTACGTTCTGGTGGCGCTGTTGGCCAAATACCTGCTCCATGAGCAGGTCTCACCCCTGCGCTGGGCCGGCATCGCCCTGGTCTGTGTCGGCGTCATGCTGATCACCAAGAGCGGCGCCATTGAAAAGCGGCAGACAACCTCCGTAGCGCCACCAGTCCAGAACGAAACCGCAACAGGGGGATAACCATGCTCCAGAATCTTACGATCGGCTTCATCGGTGGCGGCAACATGGCCGAGGCGATTATCAAGGGTCTTCTGGCCGGCGGCGTGCCACCGCGTAACATCGTGGCAACCGACCCGGTACTGGACCGCCGCGCACATCTGGCCACCGCCCTGCAGGTGCGCACCAGCGACGATAACGGCGAAGCGGCCCGGGAGGCGGACCTGATCGTCCTGGCGATCAAACCGCAACTGGCGGCCAGTGTCCTCTCCTCCCTTGAAGGGGGTGTCACCCCGGAGAAGCTGGTGATCTCCATCATGGCCGGCATCTCCACCACCTTCATCGAGGAGTCGCTGCACAACGGCGCCCGCATCGTGCGGGCCATGCCCAACACACCGGCACTGGTACAGACCGCCGCCACCGCCGTCTGCGCCGGGCGGCGTGCCACGGCGGCAGATATGGAAACGGCCCGCGAACTGTTCAGTATGGTGGGGACGGTCTACACCGTGGGAGAAAAACAGATGGATGCCGTCACCGGAGTCTCGGGTAGTGGTCCGGCGTATGCTTTCTCCTTTGTGGAGGCTCTGGCCGATGCCGGGGTCAAGAACGGACTGACCCGGGATGTGGCGAACGGACTGGCAGTGCAGACCCTGCTGGGGGCTGCGCGCCTGGTACAGCAGAGTGGCGAGCATCCCGCCGTACTGCGTGATCGGGTCTGTTCGCCGGGGGGAACGACCATCGCCGCCATGCATACCCTGGAGAATGGCCGCTTCCACGGGGTGATGATGGATGCGGTGGATGCAGCGGTAAAGCGGTCCAGGGAACTTGCCGGGATCAAGCTGCTCTGACAGCGGGCCGGCAGCTCAGTAGACCACATTCCGTTTTACGGCGCTTCCTCGTAAAAGCTGCGAAAAGGCCTGCCCCTGATCGGCGTTCACCAGCAGGTAGCGCGGCAGGATCATCAGCCTTTCGCGTGCCGTGGCGTTACGGCGCTCAATGGAAAAGGTGCCGATATAGCCGGCCTCACGGGCCTTTTTCAGCAGATAGTCGTCATAGATGCCGAAAGGCCAGGCCAGCAGATCCACCGTACCGCCCAGCTCCTGTTCGATCTTCCGCTTTGATCTGGTCAGCTGCATCGTTACCAGCTTGTCATATGCGGCTGGCGTCAGGCGCCGACGTTCCTTCTTAAAGTTGGGATGCCAGTACGTATGGGACTGGATGTCAAACAAACCGGTCCGTTTCAGCGCCTTCAACTGGTCCCAGGTCATGGCGTAGGTGGCGTTGGAGATGGCGGACGGGTAGACAAAAACGGTGACCGGATAGCGGTATTGTCGGATGATCGGCAGCATCTCGCTGTAGACCGATTTATGGGCGTCATCCTCCACGATGACCACCGATCCCGGCGCCGGCGCCGGCCCTTTTCCCTGGTACCAGAGCACCAGTTGCCGTAGTGGAATCACCCGGTATCCATGATCATGGAGATAGCGCATCTGCGCGGCAAAGACCGTGGTCTTGATGGTCATCCCATCGGCCACGGTGGGGCCCAGACGGTGATACAGCAGGATCGGCACCGAGACTGCGGGGGCGGAGGCGGCGCGGGCCGGGGCAGCAAAGGCGAAGAACAGCAGCAGAATAAACAGTCGCAGCGACATTGAAAAAACCTTTCGCAGAGGAGTCAGTATCGTCCGTCAGGCACGCACCAGATAGACCGAACAGGGGGCAAGCTCCGACACCCGATGGGAGACACTCCCCTTCAACCGGCGCTGCAGAAACCCTTTGCCGGAACTGCCGATAACAATCACATCGATCCCTTCCTGATGGGCGAATTCCACCAACTTTTCCGCCGGTTCACCGGCCTCGACGATCATCTCAAGGGGGATGTCATACTCGGCTGCACTCTTTTCAATAATATAGAAGATCCGCTTGCGGATGTCATCCCACTGCTCTGTCTCGGTGAGCGGCTTGACCGGCACAAAATCTGAATAGGACGAGCTCTGCGCATTGGGTACCACCAGCAAGGCATAGATTTTGCTTTTAAACTGACTGCGATTGCCGGCCGCCAAACGCACCGCCTCTTCAGCTGCCTTGTCCGAATAGGGCGATCCGTCAATGGCCACCAGGATCTTTTTGCGCAGGTTCAGCATGGCTGACTCCTGGATGTTTTATTTTTAGAATTCAGTACTGCCAGATAACGCAGCTTTGTGAATAAAATATAATGCAATCATTCCCAGTTGACAATTATAAAACGTTTTTATATATTTTATCCATATTGGAAGCTATACAGCTTGCAACCAACACAAGAAAGAGACACAGGACTTTCTCCCCATGGCAAAGAAAGAAAAATCGGAATATCTCATCCAGGCCGTTTCCCACGCCCTTGATCTGCTTGAACAGTTCCACGACGAGGTGGATGAGCTGGGGGTGACTGAACTCTCGAAGCGGCTTAAGCTGCACAAAAACAACGTATTCCGTTTGCTTGCCACCCTCGAATCACGGGATTACATCGAACAGAACAGGGTAACCGAGAACTACCGTCTGGGGCTGAAAACCCTGGAGATGGGCCAGACCTTCATCAAGCAGATGGGGCTGCTGCGCCAGTCCAAACCGGTCCTTGAATCACTGGTCAAGGAGTGCAACGAGACCACCTACGTCGCCATTCTCAAGGACTTTCACATTATCTATCTGGATGCCGTGGAAACCAATCTGACAGTACGAGTGGTGCCACGGGTTGGCTCCCGTCTGCCCGCCTACTGCACAGCCGCCGGCAAGGTGCAGATCGCCTACATGAGCGATGAAGAGCTTGATCACTATATGCCGCAACGGGAACTGGCCAAATTCACCACAAACACCATCACCGACCGTGAAGCGCTTAAAAAGGAACTACACACCATCGTCGAGCAGGGTTTTGCCCTGGACAACGAAGAACTGGATGATGGCGTCCGCTGCGTTGGCGCCCCGATCCGCGACTACACGCGCCGGATAATTGGCGCTGTCAGTATCTCTGGACCTTCTATGCGCTTCTCTGATGAGCGGGTTGAAAAGGAACTCACACCACTGGTTATGCGAGCGGCTGAAGAGATCTCGTCAAAGCTGGGGTTTCAGAAATAGCGTACCTACAGCTGGCTGGCCCGGCCCGGGTGCTAACACTGCGGGCCGGGCCTAAACGCATCTAAAACAGCGTCTTACGTTTCATGATATCCTTCAGAAAGCCTTCCTTATTAGGCCCCTTGTACTGAACACACTTAGCCCAGGCAACCAGCGCCGCATCAATGTCCCGTTGCTGATCGGGCTTCATTTTTTCATACCCAAGCTCTCCTGCCGGGACCAGCAGAATATGGACAAACTGCCGAAAATCCACATTAGCGGGTAACTTCTCCACAACACAGCTGCAGTACCCCTCCACCCCCACCACCTTCATACACTGGTCACGCTTCACCGGAAGAGACTGCTTCTGCAGCTTGAGCGCCCTCAGTTCGGCAATCTGCTGTTCCAATTTTTCGATCTGCTTCAATAGTTCTGCCCGTTTCTTTGGATCTTCGTCAGCCCGACAGACCGTACCGGCAACGAGAAGAGAGAGCATTATCACCAGCATGAGCGCCTTTTTCACCGTTTCCCCCTTGAGACAGACAAAAGGCACCCACCCGAACGGGATAGATGCCTTAGTAAGATCGAGATGGTGCCCAGAGCCGGAGTCGAACCAGCGACACGTGGATTTTCAGTCCACTGCTCTACCAACTGAGCTATCTGGGCGAAGAGCTTTTGTTTATATACGGCCTGCCTGGCTGTGTCAACACGAAAGTGCATCTAGGCGACCTTCAGCGGGATATAGTTACAGAATGGCTCTTCAGCCATGTAATCGCCATAGACGGCATCTGCACGGGCACGACAACCGCCACAGACATTCAGGAACTCGCACTGTCCACACTTCCCCTTATAGGCTTTGAAATTGCGAAGATCGGTAAAAATTTCCGAGTACTCCCAGATCTCACGAAATGGTGTCTGCTTGATATTCCCGGCGACCCGGTGAAAATAGGAGCAGGGCTTCACATTACCGAAACAGTCGATCAGACAGATGGTCTGGGCTGCAATGCAGCCTTTGCCACCGCCTGTGGAGAAGGTGAGGGAACGACGCTGGAACTTGACCCCTTCCGCCTTGGCCCTCTGTGGCACGATACGGTAGTAATGAGGTGCGCAGGTGGGACGCATCAGTATCTCATCCTCCAACTTTTCCTGCTGGTAGTGCCAATCCAGTATCTCCTCGTAGTCCTCCTTGGAGATCAACTCGTTCATGATCTCCTCGCCCCGCCCGGTGGGCACAATCATGAACATATACCAGGCCGTAGCCCCCAGTGATTTGGCGGTCTTGAAGGTATTGGCGATGTCGTGCTGATTCCGCTTGGTAAAGGAGGAATTAATCAGGAACTTCTGACCGTGGCGCCTGAAGAGATCGGCCGCCCGCACCACCCCCTCAAAGGCGCCGGGGCACTGACGGAAGTCGTCATGCAGCGCCGCGTTGGAACCGTCCAGGGAAAGCGATACCATCTTGATATCGGCATCCTTCATCTGCCGGCAGACCTCATCGGTGACCAAGGCGCCGTTGGTTGCCATACAGATTCTCAACCCCAGCGACGTGCCGTAGGCAGCCAGCTCGAAGATGTCGGGCCGCATCAGCGGCTCACCGCCGGAGAGTACCACCACCGGCTTGGAGAAGGCGGCAATCTCCGCAAGAAGTCCTTTGCCTTCATCGGTGTTCAAATCCCCCTCGGAAGAGGTGAGCTCTGCAGAACAACGGCAATGCACGCAACGGAGGTTGCAACGCTGGGTGGTCTCCCAGGCGATCCACTTCGGTATGAATTCGGTTGTCATGACAGCTCCGGTCCTGAATGCAATCTGCAGTTCGTGGCATGGTAGGTGAAAGTTCTCGAAAGTTCAAGACCATAACGCGCCTTCGTTTCGCCGTACGGCGATGAATCAGCTTGAATCTGCAGCACCGTTCTGTTATAGAGAAGCGATAGATGGCGGCCTGCAGCCATTAACCGTACGTACCCACGCAAGGAGATCGGCATGTCCACATCCCAGATGGTCATGTATGACGAGGAATTTCAGGAGATCAATGAGGTAATCGAGCGTCTCCTCAAGGATTCAAACTCAAAGGTCATCTTTCTGGTTGACAAAAACGGCCAGCTGATCTCCGGCGTTGGCGAAACCGAGCGTTTTGACACCACCTCACTGGCATCGTTGACCGCCGGCAATATCGCCGCAACCGGCGGCCTCGCCAAATTGATCGGAGAAAAAGAGTTCTCCATTCTTTTTCACGAGGGAGAAAAAGACAATCTTCACATCTCCATCGTTGGCGGCCGGGTCATCCTTGTGGTGCTGTTCGACAACCGTTCCTCATTGGGACTGGTGCGGCTGCGCGTCAAAAAATCCTCCGAAGAGCTCTCCACCATCTTTGAAAAACTCGTAAAGAAATCGGAAGAACATGCAAAATCAGGTTCCTCCTCCTTCCCGTTTGCCGAGATCACGGACGACGATATCGACAACCTGTTCAGCTAGGAGTTGGATCGAGGTACGCAGCATGTCCTTCATCAACTACGCATCCCGTGAAATAAATTGCAAGATCGTCTACTACGGCCCAGGCCTGTGCGGCAAGACTACCAACCTGCAACACGTCTACGCCAAGACCGCACCTGAGTCAAAAGGCAAGATGATCAGCCTTGCCACCGAGACCGAGCGAACCCTGTTCTTCGACTTTCTCCCCCTGGCCCTTGGTGAAATTCGCGGTTTCAAGACCCGTTTCCACCTCTATACCGTACCGGGCCAGGTCTTTTACGATGCCTCCCGAAAACTGATCCTGAAGGGGGTAGACGGGATCGTTTTTGTGGCCGATTCCCAGGAAGAACGGATGGACGCCAACGTTGAATCCCTGGAAAATCTCCGCCATAACCTGAAAGAACAGGGCTACGACCTGGACAGGCTCCCCTATGTGGTGCAGTACAACAAACGAGACCTACCAAACACGGTTACCATTGATGAACTACGCAAAGAACTGAACCCGACCAATGTCCCAGAGTTTGAGGCCTGCGCCTCCACAGGGGAGGGGGTTTTCGAGACGCTCAAGGCCGTTGCCAAGCTGATCCTGGTGGACCTCAAGAAGGGTCGTTAGCCCCTGTCTCTGCTCACTGTTGGCCAGTGTCTTAAAAAGCTTGCACTCATTACAGTGATCATGTATATAGCTAAATCCGTTGCCTGCTTTGGAGAGATGGCCGAGAGGCCGAAGGCGCTCGCCTGCTAAGCGAGTATACTGGGACAACCGGTATCGAGGGTTCGAATCCCTCTCTCTCCGCCACCACCATTGCTGCACCATGCGCTTGTAGCTCAGCTGGATAGAGTACCAGACTACGAATCTGGGTGTCGGGAGTTCGAATCTCTCCAAGCGCGCCATAGACAAAACGGGTTAGGATTTCACCTCCTAACCCGTTTCTCGTTCGGAGGTACGTCGGTCGCTGGTGGGCCGCCCGGTCTTCAAAACCGGTGGGGGGGATGAGAAATCTCCCCGGTGGGTTCGATTCCCATGTGCCTCCGCCAATCATCCCCCCATACCCCCCAGCCCATCTGAAAATCCTGCGCCATCGTTATCAATCGCATAACACGGTTGACATTCGAAGAATCCGTCGTATTGTAAACGGGCAATAGGGAAAAATAAAACGGCATCCTTTTTCTGCCGTCTCACCACAATCCTCTCCCGACAAGGAGTGCCCATGTCCAGCCAGACCCTTGACTGCCTCGGCCTGAAGTGCCCCCAACCGACCTTAAAGCTCACCGTAATGGCAACCAAGATGCAGCCTGGCGACCTACTTGAGGTGATCGCCGATTGCCACACCTTCGAGAAAGACCTCCGCGACTGGTGCGCCCGTTCCCGTAAGACCATCCTCTGGATACGGGATGAAGGGGACGGTAAAAAACGCGCCCAGATCAAATTCTGATCTCTCCCGCAACACGGCTGTCCCCGCCGCAAAGGAACGGTTATGAACAGTATCACGCTTGGCAAGGTGCTCAAACGGAGGCCGTTCAGCCCGCTGGTAACCCGCCTGGTCACCACCTTGGCAACCCCACTGGTGATTGAAGAGGCCGACGGAACCCTCCTGCTGGCAACGGAAGGGGAACGGGCCGTCACCTGCTATCCGGTAACCGTCCAAGGGGAGCTGATCGGCCGGGTCTATGGCGATGAAAAGGCCTCACTGCTGGCCTCTCTGCTCTCCTACCACGCCGAGATCGAGCTTGAACGAAAACACCTGGGCAACGAGACACTACACAAATACCGTGAGATCACCCTCCTCTACGAGACTGCCGACAAGATACCGTTTTGCATGGAACCCCGTGAGATCGCGTCGTTTCTCCTCGAACAACTCCGCCAGGTGATCACGTTCACCAGCGCCACGGTGCTGCTGCAGGACAAGGAAACCGGCCTTCTGGAGGTGCTCCTTGCTGAAGGCAATGAGTACCGGCCAGGCGCCCGCCTTGAACCCGAGGGCATCATGGGGGCGGTCTGGGCCTCCGGAAAAGGGGAAATCGTCAACGACGCCGCGACAGACCCCCGCTTCGTCAACCGCCCAACAACGGTCAGCTCCCTCATGTGCGCCCCGCTGCACTCCAAGGAGAGCAGGATCGGCATCGTGATGTTGACCAGCGCCACCCAGCGGGTGTATCTGGCAGAGGACCTGAAACTGTTCACCACGCTGGCCTCCCAGGCAGCGGTGCAGATGGAGAACGCGGCCCTGTACCTGCAGTTGAAGGCCGCCTTCTACACCATGGTCTACACCCTGGCAGAGACCATCGAAAAAAGGGACCCCTATACCGGCAACCATACCAAACGGGTGATGGAATACAGCCTGGCCCTGGGCCGGACCCTGAATCTCTCCGACGAGCAGCTGCAACGGCTTGAACTAGCCGCAGTCCTCCATGACATAGGCAAGATCGGGGTCCGGGACGATATCCTCCTCAAACAGTCAAAACTCACCGAGGATGAATTTCAGCAGATCATGCGCCATCCGGTCTTTGGGGAGGAGATTATCAGCCGGATACCGCAACTGAGCGACATCATCCCTGGTGTCAAACACCATCACGAACGTTTCGACGGGCGAGGCTACCCCGACGGCCTGAGCGGCGCCCAGATCGACATAACCGCCCGAATTATAGCCGTGGCCGACTCCTTTGACGCCATGACCACCGATCGCCCCTACCGGAAAGGGTTCCCCTTTGAAGAGGCGTTTGAGGAGCTGCGTAAAAACGCCGGAACCCAGTTTGACCCGGAGATCGTGGAGGCCTTTTTCGCCTCAGATGTCATGGATGCCTACTTTACGGCCAACGCGCGGCTCGCCTGAAGTATACCGGCCGATAGCACGGGGAGGAGACCCAAATGCCCAAGATACTGGTGGTTGATGATGAACCCCATATCCGCTACCTGTTGGAGCTGACCCTGGAGGAGTTGGAAGAGGAGGGGGTCGAGGTGATCACCGCCGATAACGGTCAGGCCGCCCTGGAGATCATCCGGGATGAGGAGCCTGCGCTGGTCTTTCTCGACGTCATGATGCCGAAGATGAGCGGCTTTGATGTCTGCAACGCGGTCAAGAACGAACTCGAGCTGGGCGATGTCTACATCGTGCTGCTGACCGCCAAGGGGCAGGAGTTTGACAAGCAACGGGGCCAGGAGGTGGGGGCTGACCTGTATATGACAAAACCGTTCAACCCGGACGACGTACTCGCCAAGGCCCGGGAGGTCCTGAAACGTTGAATCCGAGGGACGCCGCAGGGAGTGCACCATGAGCGCCAAGGCCATAACCATCCTGGTAGTCGACGACGACGCCTTTGTGCGGGAGATGCTGGCCACCATCCTGGAGGCCAACGGTTACCGGGTAATCACGGCCACAAACGGCAGGGAGGCGCTGGAGACCTGCCGGGCGGCATCGGAGATCGACCTGATCGTCTCCGACGTCAATATGCCGGAGATGGACGGCATCATGTTGATCAAGACCTTGCGGGAGCAGCAGTTGGACCTGCCGATCATCATGGTGACCAGCGTCAGCAGCATCTCGGTGGCGGTGGACGCCCTGAGCAGCGGCGCCATCGATTATGTGCTCAAGGATGAGGGGATCCAGGAGACCATCGCCATCACCGTCAAACGGGCCTTGGAAAAGCACCAGCTCAAGCTGCAGAACATCCAGCTGCTGGCCGATCTGGCCGCCAAGACCAGCGAGCAGGAGGAGACCCTCTCCTACCTGACCGCCATCATCAACAATATGCCTGACGGCCTGCTGGTCACCAACGCCCAATCCCGGATCACCCTGGTCAACCCGGCTCTGGTCACGATGCTGGGACGCACCGAGCAGGAGCTAATGGGTCAGCACTGCAGCCAGGTCCTGCCGGAACAGCTGGCGCCCCTGTACGCCGGGTTCGGTGACGACGCCGAGCTGCCGGCTACCACCCAGTTGGAACTAAAAGGGGGGGGGACCGGTTCTGCGGTGGGGGCGGTCATCCACCGGAAACAGACCGCCGCGAAACGTCAGGATGAGTGCATCGGCAATCTGGTGATCGTGCGGGACGTCACCTCGGAAAAAGAGATCGAGCGGATGAAGGACGACTTCATCTCCACCGTCTCCCACGAGCTCCGTACCCCCCTCACCTCCATCATCGGCTTTACCCGGGTCATCCGGAAGAAGCTGGAGGAGCAAATCTTTCCCCGCCTCATCGACCGCGATGCCAGGACCGACCGGACCGTGGCCCAGGTGAGCGAGAGCATCGAGGTGATCATTGCGGAAGGGGAACGCCTCACTGACCTGATCAACGACGTCCTAGATCTGGCAAAGATGGAGGCGGGAAAGATCGAGTGGCGCTACGAGCCGGCAACGGTGGGGGATCTGATCGATCGTGCCACTGCGGCCATCAGCCCCCTCTATGAGCAGAAAGGGCTGGCCCTGCGCCGGGAGATCCCGGCAGACCTACCGGTGATCACCTGCGATCCGGACCGGATCATCCAGGTAGTGATCAACCTCCTCTCCAACGCCCTCAAGTTCACGGACAGCGGGACGGTCACCATCCGCGCCGGCGTGTCGGGGCCAGGACGACTGGCTGGTGAGGGTCTGCGGGTCACCGTCATCGATACCGGTATCGGTATTGCCGAAGAGGACCGGAGCCGGGTGTTCGAGAAGTTCAAGCAGGTCGGCGACACCCTGACGGACCGCCCCAAGGGGACCGGACTGGGGCTCCCGATCTGCCGGCAGATTGTGGAATACCACGGCGGCGTCATCTGGGCCGAGCAGGGGGTGGAAGGCGGGAGTATCTTCGCCTTCGAACTCCCCTGTTCCCCCCCCTCCGATGGAGGGACCGCCGGTGACGCCCGCTGACACGGAAGGGGGCTCGATGGCAAGCGGTACGGACAGACTGAAGAGCGACCAGATCCTGGAACATGTCAAGCGGTTGCAACGCGCCCGGGAGGTGGTCGATGTCGACACGGAGTTGGTCAAGGTGGTGGTCTTCACCTCCGGTATCCATCGCTTTGCCCTGTACGGCAGCACTGTCCGTGAGATCCTCCCCCCCACTCCCGTCGCCTGGGTGCCGGGGTTGCCGCCCCATCTGCCCGGACTGATCAACGTGCGTGGTGATATCGAATCAGTGCTTGATCTGCGCAGCCTCCTGGGACAGGAGACCGTCCCCGCTGAAAGCTGCCTGGTGGCCATGGTGACCCAGGGGAGCTTCCGCTCCGGCATACTGGTGGACGCCATCGAGGATGTCCGGGACATCCCGGTAAGCGCCGTCCATCCCCCGTTGTCCACCCTGAGCGGCATAGCCAGGGAGCTTGCTGCCGGCGCGATCGATCTGGACGGCCTTCAGATTACCCTGCTGGACACTGAAAAACTGGCGACCAGGGCACGGCTGTGACCGGCAACCCCACGACGCTGGAGCAGCTGCAGCTACGCCTGTTCCTGTTCTCCCTGGCGCAGGTCCGGTTCGGGATCGATATGGAACAGATAGCCGACATGGTGGCCTGCACCAACTACGATGACGGCAATCTGCACTGGAGTCACGACCTGCTGGGATTCAAAGAGGGCGCCGTGCAGTACCGAACCCCAACGGTGCTTGCCATCAGAAACGACAGCGACCGCCCCTGGCTGGTGGTGATTGACCAGCCGGAAGAGATGCTTGAGTGCCCCATACGCGCCATCGCCCCCCTCCCCCCATTGGTGGAGCCGGCCGCCCTGCGGCGCGGGGTGTGGGGGGTAACCCTCCATAACGACCGGATGGTGCTGCTGGTTGATTTTCAACGCCTCGCCCGTGGGCGGGGCACTGTTGCCGACATACCGCTGCGGGAGCTGCTATCAAGCACTACTGCGTGACCTGGGAGGGTTGTCATGAATGTCTCGTTACGGAAGAAGATCCTCGGCATCACCTTTCTGAGCGTCATCCTTATAGCCACGCTCATCTCCGCCATCTCCATCAGAAACATCATCGCCCGGGGTGACGAACGGCTCCAGCTCTACCGGGCCACCCTCCTCTCGGAACGCCAGAACCAGATCAAGGGGTATGTCGAGATGGCGGCGAGGGTCATCGCCGGTCTTCCCCCTGACCAGGCGCTGCAGGTGGCCCGCAGCATGCGCTATGGCAAGGATGGCTACATCTGGGTCAACGACTTCAACAACATCATGCTGGAGCACCCTGACCCCCGCTTGGAGGGAAAGGATGAGACCAACCTCAGGGACCCCAACGGGGTCTACATCCTCCAGGCGATCACCAACACCTGCCGGAGCAAGGGTGAAGGGTTTGTCGAGTATATGTGGAAGGCGCCGGGGGAGGAGACCCTGAAACCAAAGATCTCCTACGCCAAGGCGATCCCGGCCCGGCGCTGGATCGTGGGGACCGGTATCTATGTAGACGATATTGAGGCCAAGGTTGGCAAGGAACAGGCCGCTATCAATCAGCAGGTGGCCACCAGCCTGTTCCAGTACGGCTTTATTACGATCCTGTTTCTGGCGGGCATGCTCCTCATCTCCACCTATCTGGTCAAGCGCTACATCTCCGGGCCGATTGAGGCGATTACGCAGGCGCTGCGGCACTTTGACAACGATCTGACCCTGACCATCCCGATCAGCACCGCCGATGAGACCGCCGAGCTGGCCAGCTGGTTCAACGAACAGATACGCAGCCTCCATGCGACCATCAGCAAGGTAGCGGGGATCACCGCACAAGTGGACGACCAGATCAAGGAGATCGCCCTGAACATGGACCAGCAGGCCGGCTTCACCACGCAGCTCTCCAGCTCGGTGGTGGAGATCTCCTCCACCATGGAGGAATTTTCCTCAACCGCCACCCAGATCGCCCAGCACAGTCAAGGAGTGGTGGAACGGGCCGACAAGACTCTGGCCGACACCAAGCATGGCGCCAGCGAGGTGGAGAACCTGACCTTCAAGATCATGGATATCAGCGCCACCATCCAGAGCAACCTGAACGAGATCGTCGAACTGGGGAGAAAATCAAAAGAGATCAACAAGATCATGGAGATTATCAACAATATCGCCAACCAGACCAAGCTGATCGCCTTCAACGCCGCCCTGGAGGCGGCCAGTGCCGGCGAGGCCGGCAAACGGTTCGGCGTGGTGGCGGTGGAGATCCGACGTCTGGCCGACAGCGTCGTGGAATCCACCGGGGAGATCGAGGGAAAGATCACCGAGATCCTGGATGCGGTGAACCGGCTGGTCATGTCGTCGGAGAAGAGTTCACAGCTGATCCAGGAGGGGCAGGAATACGCCTCCCATACGGTGGCCATCCTGATTGAGAGCGTGGACGGCGTGGACGAAACCACCAGCTCGGCGCGCCAGATCTCCCTCTCTACCCAGCAGCAGCAGATTGCCAGCAGCCAGGTGGTACTGGCACTGAAGGAGATCGAGGAGGGGGTCCGCTTCGCCACCGACTCGGTGCAGCAGACCAACCGGATCACCGGCACCCTGTCCGCCCTTTCCGAACAGCTGCGGGCGCTGGTGGAGACCTTCAACCTGGGACAGCGGACCGATACCACGACACCCCACACCACCAAGGAGCGTTCCGAGCCATGACACAGCACGGCAAGACGATACGGGTCCTGGTGGTCGATGACAGCGGCCTGATCAGGGACCTGATCTGCACCATCTTGAACTCGGAACCGGACATCACCGTGGTGGGTGACGCCTCCGACGGCAAGGACGCCCTGGAGAAGGTGCTGGCGCTGCAGCCTGACCTGGTGACCATGGATATCGAAATGCCGGTGTTGGGAGGGCTTGAGGCGATCGAAAAGATCATGGCGGCCCACCCGGTGCCGATCCTGGTCATCACCGCCCTCACCGGGGTCCGCACCGCCTTCGAGGCGGTGAGCCGGGGCGCCCTTGATGTGATCGAGAAACCCGACATCAGCATTGAGAACGTCCGTAAACTGATCTCCAAGGTGCGGGTACTCTCCCGCGTTGATATGACGGCCCACCTGGCAACCATGAGGAAACGGGCGCTTCCCCCCTCGCCGATCACCATGCCACCCTCCCGGGCGGGGCGAGGCGAGAGCCGGATAGTGGCCGTTGCCGCCTCAACCGGCGGCCCGCAGGCCATCTACAAGATACTCTCCCAGCTGCCGGCCAGCTTCCCCCTACCGATCGTCATCACCCAGCATATCGCGGAGGGGTTCACCCAGGGGATGGTGGACTGGCTTGCGGGGGGAACACCGCTCGCGGTCTCGGTAGCGCTTCACGGCGAACGACCGGCACCGGGCCATGTCTACCTGAACCCGGCCGAACAGGCCCTGCAACTCACCGGCCCCACCATCACCCTGGGCCCCCAGGATCGACGCGATATCTATCACCCCTCCTGCGATACCATGCTCAACTCCGTCGCCACATCATTCGGCCGTCAGGCCATCGGCCTGATCCTGAGCGGCATGGGGAGCGACGGCGTCGCCGGGATGCGGGCCATTAAAAACGCCGGTGGCGCCACCCTCGCCCAGGACGCCGCCAGCTCGGTCATCTACGGCATGAACAAGCTGGCCATCGAGCGCGGTGGGGTTGACCGGACCCTGCCTCTGGCCGATATCGCCCCGGCCCTGCAATCACTGGCCGGCTGCCGCTGACAGGGCTAAGCCATGTCCCAGCCCTTCCCCGACACACCGCTCTACCCCCAGCTGCTGGAGCTGATCCGCCTGAATTGCGGCCTCACCTTCGGTGACGACCGCCGGGAGACCGTCTGCCGGGCGGTGCAGGAGCGGATGACACAGCGGGGTATCCCGGCGCCGGAGTCCTACTACGCCCTGTTGCGCCGGGAGGGTGAGGAGCTGCAGGCCCTGGTGGAGCTACTCACGGTCAACGAGACCTACTTCTTTCGTGAGCCCGACCACCTGAACCTCCTGGTCGACACGCTGCTGCCGGAACTGCTGAATACCCACGACCCGTCACAACCGTTAAGCCTGCTGAGCGCCGGCTGCTCCACCGGGGAGGAGGCCTATACCCTGGCCATGCTGCTCGCTGAACGCCAAGGCGTTCCCCGCCCCTTTCCGTTCACCATTACCGGTATTGATATCGATTCCCATGCGGTGGCCGCAGCCCGCAACGGGGTCTACGGCAAACCCTCCTTCCGGGCGATGGATCCCCGCATGAAGGAACGCTGGTTCGAGACGGCCGGTCACGGAGCCTTCCGGGTGCGGGATTCCCTGCGCCAACAGGTACGGTTCGAGGTGGCGAATCTTCTGACCGCACCCAACACGGAACTCCTGCCACCACCGGCGATTATCCTGTACCGGAATGTCTCCATCTACTTCCCCCAGGAGGTCCAGCTTCGGATCTTCCGCCAGCTGGCCGATCTGCTCCAGGAGGGAGGGGTGCTGCTGGTGGGGGCATCCGAGACCCTGGCCCACGATGTCGGTATACTGCCGCTTCTGGAACGCCAGGGGCTGTTTTATTTCGCCAAACGTCCGGCAGTGGGGATCGGGGATCGGCGCAGCACAAAACGGATACTCTCCCCCCCGCCACCCAACGTTACATCCCCGCCCACAGCGGTACCACCCACTGAGCGGCGGCAGCCCGCCCCCGCATCGCGCCACCCGCGGATGGCGGTTCCGGTCGACACCGATCCCCGCCGTACCTTCGATAACGCCCTGGTGCTTGCACGTACCCAGCGCGATGACGAGGCCCTGGCGCTGCTTGGAGACCTGATCGAGCGAAACGGCACATTTCTGAAGGCCCATGGCCTGAAGGCCTGCCTGCTCCTGAACAACTCCCGCTATGACGAAGCCCGTACCGCCGCCGAGGCGATGCTGGAGCTTGACCCCCTCTGCCGGGAGGCCTGCCTGCTCCTGGGGATCATCGCCCGGCACCGGGGGGATAACGACGAGGGGTTCAGACGTTTCCGCGAGGCGCTCTACATCGACCCGGACTGTTGGCTGGCCCATTTCTACACCGCCGAGATCCTGTTCAACCGTCAGGAGCGGAAACGGGCACTCGGCAGCTACGAGGCCGCCCTCAGGCTGTTGCACAACGACACCCTGCAGGACCCGGGGCAGGCGTTCTTTCCCCTCGCCTTCAACGTCCCGCAGTTCATCAGCATCTGCCGGCACAAGCTATCCCTGCTCCAGGAGAACGGATAACCCATGGCCTTCGATCATGCCAAATTTCTGCTCCGCTTTGTCGAAGAGGCCCGTGAACACTGCTCGCGGATCAGCGACGGGCTCCTTAGCCTGGAACATGCGCCCCAAGACGGCGAGTTGATCAACGCCCTGTTCCGCTCCGCCCACACCATCAAAGGCTCCTCGCGAATGATGAAACTGTTGGGGGTAACGGAGCTGGCTCACCGGATGGAGGACCTGTTGGACGCGGTGCGCGGCGGCAGGCGCTCTCTGGATAAGACGATGGCCGATCTGCTCTTCAAGGGGGTGGATGGACTGCAGGGGATGCTTGACCAGATCGCTGCCGGCAACCAGAACCCCGATCCTCCGGAGGCGATCTGTGAGGCCCTGGGCCAGGCCGCTGCCGGCGCTGAGGCGGAGACGCCGCCAGTGACGACGCCGGTTACGCCGCCGCCCCAACCCCAGTCAGCCCCCACGGCCAAACCTGAACCGGCGACGCCCCCCCTGCCGGTGATGGCGACACCCTCTGCATCAGCCCCCACACCCTCACCGGAGACACCCCCGCCGGCACCCAAGAAAGGGCAAGCTGAGTACCTCCGGATCCATGCCGCGAAACTGGACGATCTGATCCGCCTGATGGGGGAGATAGTCTCGGAGCATGGTCGGTTCCGACGTGAAGTTCGGCGGCTCCACGAGTTGGAACGATCCCTGACCAGACGCCACACCCAGATGATGGAACGCCTGCATGCTGCGGAGAGTGGCGGGCACGCCCCCCTCCTGGAGACGGGGGAAGTCCTGTACAATCAGCTGCAGGAGGTGGTGCAGACCATCCAGCGGACCTCGTTGTTGCAGGATCACCTGATGGAGGACCTGCAGGGGACCTCTCTCAAGATGCGGATGCTCCCCCTTTCCACGGTCTTTGATCCCCTGCGGCGTACCGTTCGCGACCTCTCCCTGGAGTTCGACAAACCGATCGAGTTTGTGGTGGAGGGGGGTGAAACGGAGCTTGACCGCAAGATCATCGATCGGATCGGTGACGCCCTGATCCATCTGATCCGCAACGCCCTGGACCACGGCCTGGAGACGACGGCGGAGCGGGTAGCGACCGGCAAACCGCCCCAGGGGACCATCACCGTCTCCGCCTGCTACGACGGCGGCTGCGTGACCATCGCCATAAGCGACGACGGCAGGGGGATCCTGCTTGAGCGGATTAAGGAGAAGGCCCTGGCCCGACGCCTGTTCGATCAGGAGAGCCTGGCCGCCATGCAGCGTTCGGAGCTGATCAACCTGATCTTCATGCCCGGCTTCAGCACCAGCCCGATCATTACCGATCTCTCCGGACGGGGGGTCGGCATGGATGTGGTGCGCAAGAGTATTGTGGACGACCTGAAGGGGACCATCGTCATCGACTCCCAAGAGGGGAAGGGAAGCACCTTTCTGCTGCGCCTACCCCTCAACCTGGCGGTGTTTCCCCTGTTCCTGGTGTCGGTGGCCGACAAGACCTGCGCCCTGCCGGCCACGGGCGTGGTGGAGATGCTTTCGCTCCCCTCGGCTGAACTGATCGAGATCGTCAACAAGCGGGCCATCAGGCTCCGGGAGCAACTGATTCCGGTGGAAGAGTTGGGGGTGATCCTGGGGTTGCCCCACGCCACCGCAGCGGCTGAGGTGCTGATCGTCATCATCCGGGACGGCGAGGAGAAACTGGGACTTCTGGTGGACGATATCCACGGCCGGGAGGAGATGGTGGTGAAACCGCTCCCCGATCACCTCCAGGGGCTACGCCTCGTGTCTGGGGTAACCATCGGTGAGCGCAACAGCGTCCTGAACCTGCTCCATATCCCCGAACTGCTCCGCCGGGCGAGGGAGATCGCTGAGCCGGCCCGGGACCGGGAGGCCCCGGCATCGCGGACCGCCACCATTCTGGTGGTGGACGACTCCTACAATACCCGGGAGATCGAAAAAAGCATCCTGGAGGCCTGCGGCTACCAGGTGGAAACCGCCGGGGACGGCGAAGAAGGGTTTGAGAAGAGTCGTGAAAGACTGTACGATCTAATCGTTACCGACGTTGAAATGCCCAGGCTGGACGGTTTCTCTCTGACCGAACGCCTTCGTGCCGACGATCGGTACCACCTGACCCCGATCATCATCGTCACCTCCCGCGAAAAGGACGAGGACAAGAAACGGGGTATCCGGGTAGGGGCCAACGCCTACATCGTCAAAGGGGCCTTCGATCAGTCGAACCTGATCGAGACGGTCCGCAGTCTGATCGGATACTGAAAGGAGTACAGGATGAGCGAAGGAGCAGCAGTAATCCTGGTGGTTGACGACGACCCGTTCACCGCCGAACTGACCGCCATGGCCCTGGAGATGGCCGGCTACGAGACCGTCACCGCAGAGGGAGGGGTGGCGGCCCTGGAGACCCTGGCCAGCGACGACCGGGTCTGTCTGGTGGTCTCGGATATGAACATGCCGTTCATGGACGGGCTGCAGCTGTTTGACGAATTGCGGGGCAACGGAGGAAAACAGCCGTTCATCCTGCTCACCGGTGAGGAGGCTGACCCCATCCGTCAGGCCCACCCGGCCCTGGATGCCGTCATCACCAAGGATGAACAGCTGCAGGAGGCGCTGCCGGCGCTGGTGGCAAACCTGCTGGTTGCGCCATAGGAGGGGACGATGGAAACACCGGCAGCCGTAGCAGCAGCCGCAAAGCTGAAAAAGATCCGTGAGGCCTACCTGAAGCAGGTCCCCACCCAACTGGAGGCTATCCGCACCGCTTATGAAGAGCTGACCCGCCAGAGCACCCTCGATGCAACCCTCCTGGAGGATCTGCACCGCCGCCTCCATACCCTGAAAGGAAGCAGCGCCTCCTTCGGACTTAAACGCCTGAGCGCCGCCGCCGATACCGTCGGCGTCCTGATCAAGGGGATGATGCAGTCCCCGGAGAGCACCGATAAAAACTGGCGTCTGCATTGGGAGGACAGTTACAGCCGCCTTGAACAGGAGGTGACCCAGCTTGACCTCACCCCGACCGTGGATGTCCGGGCCGTTGAGCTGGTGGCGGCGAGCGAACTGCCTGTGGATGATCGACCCCAGAAGCTGGTCTACCTCTGCGAGGACGACTCCTACCAACGCTTGACCCTGATGACCCAGATGGAGTGTTTCGGATTTCGGGTGGTCTCTTTCGGCACCCTGGAGCAGCTCCAGAAGGCGGTGAACAACGCCCCCCCCGACATCCTGGTGATGGACATGATCTTCCCCGACCGACCGACCGGGGGGGCGGAGATGACCGAGACCATCCGCCAGGATATCGGCACCGACTTACCGGTGATCTTCATCTCCTCCTCCAACCACTTTCTCTCCCGGTTGGCGGCGGTGCGGGCCGGTTCCAGTGCCTACTTTGTCAAGCCGATCAACGTCACCGAACTGTGCACCACCATCAGCAACCTGACGGCGTCAGCACAGCCGGAGCCGTACCGTATCCTGATAGTGGATGACGACCCCCTGATGACCGATCTGTATGCCGCCATCCTCCAGGAGGCCGGCATGAGCACCCGTGCGGTGAACAACCCCCTCCAGATCATGGAGCCGCTCAATGAATTCAAGCCCGACCTCATCCTGACCGACATGTACATGCCAGGCTGCAACG
Organism: Deltaproteobacteria bacterium; assembly: GCA_021778115.1. GTDB lineage: Bacteria > Desulfobacterota > Desulfuromonadia > Geobacterales > Pseudopelobacteraceae > Trichlorobacter. The sequence continues at coordinate 9,340 of JAJYCS010000017.1, read as the reverse complement.
GCATGGAGCTGGCTGCCACCGTCCGGCAGATCGGCCACGCCTTCAGTATCCCGATCATCTTCCTCTCCAGCGAGACCGATCTGGGCAAACAGTTCTACGCCATGCGAATGGGTGGGGATGAGTTCCTCACCAAGCCGGTGGTGCCGGAAAACCTGATCTCAGCGGTGGCCGGACGGGCAGAGCGAATGAAGATCATCCGTTCCTTCATGGTTCGGGACAGCATGACCGGGCTCTTCAACCACACCGCCACCAAGGAACACCTGGGGGTAGCGGTGGCGCGGGCGGAGCGGAACGGGGAGGAGATCTGCTTCGCCATGATCGATGTGGACCGTTTCAAATTGATTAACGACCGCTACGGCCATGCCATGGGTGATCAGGTCTTGATGGCCCTGGCCCGGATGCTTGGGCAGCGGGTCCGCAAAGGGGATATCGTCGGGCGATACGGCGGGGAAGAGTTTGCCCTGGTCCTGCCCGACTGCCCCCTGACCACGGCCCTTGAACTCATAAACCAACTCCGGGAAAGCTTTGCCTCGCTCCGTTTCCCCGTGGGCAACGAGACCTTCTCCTCCTCCTTCAGCTGCGGAGTGGCCTCCCTCTCCTGTTTCCCCGACCCGGAAAAACTCTGCAAGGCGGCCGACACAGCCCTGTATCAAGCCAAAGAGGCGGGACGCAACCGGGTGCTGGCGGCCGAGGTGCCCGCCTGAACCCAGCGGGGAGGAGACCGGCAATGACCGCGACCGAGAGACCGAAACTGGCCATGTACTGGGCCGCCTCCTGCGGCGGCTGCGAGGTCAGCCTGGCTAACATCCATGAAGCGATCCTGGAGGTGGACCGCCACTTCGATTTCATCTTCTGCCCCTGCCTCCTGGACGGCAAACGGGCCGACATAGAGGCGCTGCCGGACGGGGCCATCGCGGTGACCCTCTTCAACGGGGCCCTCCGGACGGCGGAGAACCTCGATATGGCCCGGCTCCTGCGTCAGAAGTCACGGCTCCTCATCGCCTTCGGCAGCTGTGCGGTGAGCGGCGGGATTCCTGCCCTGGCAAACCAGCACGGTCTACAGCACCTGCTGGAGACGGTCTATCGAACCTCCCCCACCCTGGACAACCCCCAAGGGCTGGTACCGCAGCCGGTCAGTCACGTGGCTGCCGGGGAACTGGAGCTCCCCCCCTTCCTGCCGCGTGTCCTGGCCCTGGATCAAGCGGTAGTAGTGGACTACGGCATGCCGGGCTGCCCACCGGAACCTGAACAGATCGTCGCCCTGATCCGGCAGCTGGCCTCCGGCGCTCCCCTCCCCCCTCCCTGCTCTCTCCTGGGCTGTTCTGCACGGGCGGTCTGCGATGACTGTCCCCGTGAGAAGCGAGGTGTCTTGACGCCTCAGCTGCTGCGGAGCTGCGCGCTGATCCCCGAACCGGGCTGGTGCCTCCTTGAGCAGGGGATACCCTGTGTCGGCAGCGCCACCAGGGGGGGATGCGCCGCACTCTGTCCCTCCGTTGCCATGCCCTGCACCGGCTGCTACGGCCCCCTGGATCTGGACGCCGACCCTGGTGCTGCAGCCCTCACCGCCATCGCCGCAGCCATCCGTCCACCCGCCGTGGAACTCCTCGCGGCTGGTGGGGCTGCCCGACCCGTTCCTTCGGTAGGTTTGACCGACCCCCTGGGAAGCCTGTACCGCTACACCCTGGCCGCCTCCGTGGTGGCCGACAGAAAACCGGAGAGACAACCATGAGCCGCAGGATCACCATCGACCCGATCACCCGCCTTGAGGGCCACGGCAAGATCGAGATATTCCTTGACGACAGCGGCGAGGTGACGGCTGCCTATTTCCAGGTTCCGGAGCTGCGCGGCTTCGAGTCATTCTGCATCGGCCGACCGGCCGAGGAGATGCCGAACATCACCAACCGGATCTGCGGGGTCTGCCCCGAGGCGCACCATATCGCAGCCATCAAGGCGGTGGATGCGGCCTGGGGGGTCCCCTGCCTGCCGGCGGCCCGCCGGATCCGCGAATTGATCTACCACGCCTTTTTTGTCGCCGACCACACCACCCATTTTTACTGTCTGGGGGGTCCCGACTTCATCGTCGGTCCCGATGCGCCTCCCTCCGAACGAAACATCCTCGGGGTGATCCGCACGGTGGGGCAGGAGGTGGGCGGGCAGGTCATCGCCTGCCGACGCCGCAACCACGAACTAATCAAAGAGCTTGGTGGTCGCGGTGTACACCTCTGCGGTGCCCTCCCCGGTGGCTGGGCCGTACCGATCACCCGGGAACAACAGATCACTTTTCGCCGTTATGCCGCTGAAAACGTCGCCTTTGCCCGCTTCTCCCTGCAGCTCTTTGCGGATATCGTTCTCAAGGAACCGTCCTATCGGGACCTAGTCCTGTCGGACCTCTACCGTCACGAGACCCATAGCATGGGGACGGTGGACAGCGGCATGGCGGTCAACTTCTATGACGGCAGGATCAGGGTGGTGGATACCCTGGGGAATCAGGTGACCCTTTACGAACCAAAGGACTATCAAGAGCATATTGCCGAGCGGGTGGAGCCCTGGAGCTACCTGAAGTTCCCCTATCTGAAAAAATTTGGCTGGCACGGTTTTGTGGACGGCCTGGACAGTGGCATCTATCAGGCTACCCCCCTCTCCCGCCTCAACGTGGCCGATCGGATGGCCACCCCCCTGGCCCAGGCCGAGTTTGAACGCTTCTACGACACCTTCGGGCTCCTCGGCAAAGGCCCCAAGGGTCGTAACCTACCGGTTCACCACCGCTTGGCTACCCACTGGGCCCGGCTGATTGAGCTGTTGTTCGCCGCGGAACGGATGGAGGAGCTCCTGGAACACCCGGACATCTGCGATACAAATGTCCGCCAGGCCGTGGCACCGCGGGCGGGGACCGGGGTAGGTTCGGTCGAGGCACCCCGGGGGACCCTGACCCATCACTACGAGACTGACGAGCGGGGCATACTCACGAGGGTGAATCTGATCGTCGGCACCACCAACAACAACGCGCCGATCTCTCTCTCGATCATGAAGGCGGCCAAAGGACTGATCAAAAACGGTCTCTGCAACGACGGGATACTGAACCGGGTGGAGATGGCCTTTCGCCTCTACGATCCCTGCTGTTCCTGCGCCACCCATGCCCTCGGCAAGGCGCCGCTGGAGCTGCTGGTGCGCCGGGTATCCGACGGCGCACTCCTTGATCGGATCTCCAGGGACTAGCGATGCAGGTGGTGATTGGGCTGGGATGCCCCTATCTCACCGACGACGGGGTCGGCCCCCGGGTGGTACGGCAGTTGCTGACCGGCGACGAGCTGCCCGGCGTCCGGCTGGTTGAATCCCACGCCGGGGGGCTGCTTCTGGTGGAGGAGCTGGCCGGTGCAGACCGCGCCGTGATCGTGGATGCCCTTTGGGATACACGCCGTGTCCCTGGCGAGGTCCTGATCGCCGGGGTTGAGACCGTAACTCGCAATGCCGCCTGTGGCCACGACTGCTCCCTTGCTGAGGCGCTGGCCATCGGCCGGGGAATGGGGATTCCACTTCCCCCTGATGAGGCCATACATCTGGTGGCGGTGGTAGCAGGTGACGTCGCCACCTTCAGCGAGCAGCTGACCCCGGCGGTACAGGAGGCGCTTACTGACGTCTGCAGCACCGTCCTGAAGCTCGTGCAAGAACGAACCGGCTATCCCGATGGGGGAAACCATGCCTGATCGCATCAAGACCGTCGTCATCCTCTGCAGCTGCAGCGGCATCGTCACCGAGAAGATCGACTGGGCACAGGTGCAGGACCTGTTGGCCCACCACCCCTGCAAACCGCTCTTCAGGGTCGATGAACTGGCCTGCGGCGCCGACAATCTTGAACAGCTTACCGCCTGGCTGCGTCAGGAACAGCCTGACCGGGTGGTGGTGGCGGCCTGCTCCCCGCGTGAGCATGAGCCCACCTTCCGCCGCCTGCTGGCCGATGCGGGGATCAACCCCTGGATGCTGCAGCTGGTGAACATTCGCGAACAGGTCGCCTGGGTAACCGACGCCCCCCTGCAGGCCACCCGCAAGGCTGCCCGGATGCTCTCCGCCGCCCTGTACCGGGTGCAACGCCACGAACCCCTTGCCGAGCGGCAGGTGCCGGTACGTACCGAGGTGGCGATCGTAGGCGCCGGGCCTGCCGGGATGCAGGCGGCCCTTACCCTGGCCCGGGCAGGGCGCAGGGTCACCCTGATAGAACGGGAACCGTTGATCGGTGGCCTGGCGGTCCGGTTTGAGGAGCTTTTTCCCGGCCTTGAATGCGGCCCCTGCCTCCTGGAACCGCTTATGGGGGAGCTCCTGCATGGCCCGGAGAGCCCGCGGGTAACCATCCTTACCCTGTCGGATCTGACCGGCGTTACCGGCAGCTTCGGCAACTGGAACCTGACGGTCAGGCAGCGCCCCCGCTTCATCAATCCCGATCTCTGCATCGGCTGCATGCTCTGCGCAGCGGTCTGCCCCGCCCGTCGCCCTAACGGATGGAATCGCACCGGTGAACTCGCCGCCGTTGACGTCCCCTTTGCCGGCGCCCTGCCGAACCTCCCGCACATTGCAGCCGACGCCTGCCTCCGCCTGAATGGGACGCCGTGCGACCTCTGCCTGACTGAATGCCCGGTAGCAGGGGCCATGGACTTCTCCGATACCGGACAGGAGCTGCAGCTGCAGGCCGGGGCGCTCATCATCGCCACCGGTGCCGTTGAACAGCAGAGCATCCCGCCCTCCTTTGCTGCGGCAACCAACCTTCATACCGCTTACAGCTTTGAACGGCTCCTGGCCATGAACGGTCCCACCGGCGGTGAACTGGTAACCGCCAGCGCGACCCCGCCTGCCTCGGTTGTTCTTGTCCACTGCGCCGGTTCCCTGGACAGCTCGGCTACCGCGTACTGTTCAGCCACCTGCTGCCGGGCCGCCCTTAAGTACGCCCATCTGGCCGCTGCCAAGCTGGAGGGTGCAGAGATTACCCGCCTGGTGCGGGAACAGTCTCTCCCTGGGGTCGAGGCAGCCCGCCAGTACCACGGTGATCGCAGCCGGGTGCACCGCTATGAACGTTTGTCGGACCTCCGCGTGACAGGCAGTGGTCCGGATCAGACCATCACCCTCCCCTCCGGCGAGTCCGTTCCGGCCGAACTGATCGTCCTGCTGCGTCCCCTTGCGGCAGGTGACGGGACCGGCATGGCTGCCTCACTCCTCGAGCTTACAACCGGTGAGGGGGGGTTCGTCACCCCCCTCCATAGCCTCTCCGCTCCCTGCAGCAGCCCTCTGCTTGGTGTCTACCTGGCCGGTTCCTGCCGAGGGCCCGGGGATATCCGTGAAGCCTTTGCCAGCGGCGCCGCTGCCGCCGGTCTTGCCCTCTCTGAGCTGGTTGAGGGGCGCGACCTCGTGGTGGATCCCCAGGTAGCGGTGGTGGATGCAGTGCGGTGCGCCGGATGTCGAACCTGCATCCAGCTCTGCCCCTACCAGGCGATCGGCTGGAACAGCCGGGAGCGGAGCGCGGAGGTTACTGATATCCTCTGCCGTGGCTGCGGTACCTGCGTTGCCGCCTGCCCGGCAGGAGCCATAACCGGCCGCGGATTTTCCCGCGCTATGCTGCGGGCCGAGATCGAGGGGGTGCTTGCATGAGCTGCCGGGAGATATCGGATACATGGACTGCGCATCGGCCTGCCACAACTACCGCTCATACCGAGACGAGCCTCAGGATTGTCGCCTTTCTCTGCACCTGGTGTTCCTACGCCGGTGCCGACAAGGCCGGCGCCAACCAGCTGCCGGTCCCGCCGGAGCTCTCCGTGATCCGGGTAATGTGTTCCGGCCGGGTGGAGCCGACCCTTCTCCTGGAGGCATTTCAAGGCGGCGCCGATGGTGTAATGCTCCTCGCCTGCCACCCGGGCGACTGTCACTACAAGGAGGGGAATCTCCGTGCCGCCTGCCGCGCTGAACTCCTCCTCCCCCTCCTCCCACAGCTGGGTATTGATCCCGCCCGGTTCTGTTTTGACTATGTCTCGGCTGCTGAGGCGGAGAAGTTTTCCCGGCTGACCGTTGACTTTGCGGAACGCCTCCGGCAGCTCCCCTCCCAATCCGATCCTAGCGAAGACAGCGGTTAAACACCGTACCGTTGTTGTCTGTAAACAGAAACGGCGGTCCCGAGATGGGCCGCCGTTTCTGCGTGTGCGTCGTGAAAAACCGGAGTGCGCTAGAAGATTCTAACCGCCTCCTGGGCGAACTGCAGCAGATAGGAAGGAATGATCCCCGGGACCAGCGAGCCGATGGTCGAGAGGGTAAGGGCCAGGGTAATGGGGGCGGTCACGGTCACCCAGCTGAACTCCTCATCTGCAGGCTTCATATACATGTAGACCATCACGCGGAGGTAATAGTAAACCGATGCGGCGCTGTTCAGAACGCCAATCACGGCAAGCCAGACATAGCCGGCCTGAACGGCGCCGGAGAAGAGATAGAACTTGCCGATAAAGCCGGCGGTTGGCGGCATGCCGGCAAGGGAGAAGAGGAACAGGGTCATGACCGCTGCCAGGACCGGCCGCTTATGGCCTAGCCCGGCGAAGTCCTGGACATTGCCGTTACTTTCGCCCTGTTTGCTCACCAGCACCACAATGGCAAAGGCCCCGATGTTCATGAAGGCATAGGAGAGCATGTAGAAAAGGATGCCGGAGACACCCGTAACGGTGGCAGAGGCAAAGCCAACCAGCGCGTAGCCGGCATGGGCGATGGATGAATAGGCAAGCATCCGCTTGATGTTGTCCTGACGCAGGGCGGTGATGTTGCCGATGGTCATGGTCAGAACCGCCAGAACCCAGAGAAGGTCGGACCAGTCGGCCTTCATGGTGGGGAAGGCCACGAGAAAGACGCGGAGGAAGGCGGCGAAGCCGGCGGCCTTGGGTCCGGCGGACATCAGGGCGGTGATCGGGGTCGGCGCCCCCTCGTAGACGTCAGGGGTCCACATATGGAAGGGAGCGGCGGCTATCTTAAAGGCGAAGCCGGTCAGGATTAGCAGGGCGCCGATGGTCAGCATGGTACCGGAGGCACCCATCTGCACCGCTGCGGCGATCTCGGCGATACGGGTAGTGCCGGTGGCGCCATAGACCAAGGCCATGCCGTACAGCAGAAAACCGGTGGAGAAGGCACCCAGGAGGAAGTATTTCAAACCGGCCTCGTTGGACTTGAGATTGGCGCGGTTAAACCCTGCAAGGACATAGAGGGAGATAGACATCAGCTCCAGCCCCAGGAAAATGGTCATCATGTCGGTGCCGGAGGCCATCAGCATCATACCGACGGTGGTGAAGAGGACCAAGGGGTACAGTTCGCCGTGGTTGCAGCCTTCTCGCTCAAGATACTGATCGGCGATCAGGATGGAGAGACCGGCCGCAACCGCCATGATGATCTTGAAAAAGATGGCGAAATTGTCCAGCACAACCGCGCCGTTAAAGCTCGAAATGGTTGATCCCCATCCGGTGGCGGCGGAGATACCGGCGCCCACAAGGCCGGCCAGGCTGAGCCAGGCCAGATACCCCTTGGAGCTTGAGGGGACGAAGACGTTAACCAGTAACAACACCATCGCCACCACGGAGAGGATGATCTCCGGCATGATGGTGGCAAGGTTAATCGTCTGAAAAAGTTGAGCTACATTGATATCCATTGAACAGTCCTCCAGGAACGTTGACTCAATCTGCTAGTGGACAGCCGGTTGCGCTGACGGGGAAGCAGGCAGCACAGGCGCCACGGGAGCGGCAACAGGGACCGCGGTGGCGGTTACGACCGGTTCGATACGGGCCTTGGCAATCACCTTCTCGATGGCCGGAGTCATCTTCTCAATGAACGGGTTCGGATAGACACCCATGACAAAGATGAGCACGATCAGCGGCACCATAATGACAATCTCGCGAACATTCAGGTCGCTGAGTACCTGATTTTTGGGATTATCCAACTCACCAAACATGACCCTCTGGAACATCCAGAGCATGTAGACCGCGGCAAAGATGACGCCGCTGGAGGCGATGATGGTCCACCAACGCAAGGAGCTCTCAAAGGCGCCGATCAGCACCAGAAACTCGCCGACAAAGCCGTTGGTGCCCGGCAGGCCTATGGATGAGAGGGTGACAATCATAAAGATGGTGGCAAAGATCGGCATCTGTTTGGAGAGGCCACCAAAGTCGGTAATCAGACGGGTATGACGACGCTCATAGATAAAGCCGACGATGAGGAACAGTGCGCCGGTGGATACACCGTGGTTCAGCATCTGCAACATGCCGCCCGTCACCCCCTGCTGGTTGAGGGAAAAGATGCCGAGCATGACGAAGCCTAAGTGGGCCACTGAGGAGTAGGCCACCAGCTTCTTGACATCCTCCTGAACCATGGCGACCAAGGCGGCGTAAATGATACCGATGACCGCAAGGGTGGCGATCAGCGGGGTGAACTGGCGGGTTGCATCGGGGAAGAGGGGTATGGCAAAGCGGATATAACCATACGTGCCCATCTTCAGAAGGATGGCGGCCAGAATCACGGAGCCGGCGGTCGGCGCCTCGGTGTGGGCGTCGGGCAACCAGGTGTGCAACGGGAACATCGGCACCTTGATGGCAAAGGCGAAGGCAAATGCCAGGAAGAGCCATGTCTGGGTGGCCGGGTCGATCTTCAGGTCAAAGAAGTGCAGCAGGCTGAAGTCGGTGATACCGGCCTTGGTACCCAGGAAGTAGAGGTAGATCAGGGCCACCAGCATCAGGAGCGAGCCGACCATGGTGTAGATGAAGAACTTCACCGCGGCGTAGATCCGGTTTTTGCCGCCCCAGATACCGATCATGAAGTACATCGGGATCAGCATCACTTCCCAGAAGATGTAGAAGAGGAAGAGATCCAGGGAGATGAAGGCGCCCAGCATGCCGGTTTCGAGCAGCAGCAGGCAGATCATGTACTCCTTGACCTTTTCCTCAACTGCAGTCCAGGTGGAGAGGACCGCAATCGGCATGATGAAGGTGGTGAGGATTACCAGCCAGAGGCTGATGCCGTCGACACCGATGTTGTAACGCATGGCGAAGGGCCCGGCGGCGATCCAGGGGACATTCTCCACAAACTGAAAGTCAGCGTTGGTCTGGAAGCCGGTCAGGATCGGCAGCGAGACCAGGAAGGTGGCGATCGTCGTCAGCATGGCGACGCCGCGCAGGGTCCCCTTGCTCTCCTTGGGGATGAAGAGCAGCAGGAGCACCCCCAGGATCGGCAGAAAGGTCATCACGCTCAAAATGTTACTCATCGAATCTGCTCCTTTATACAGAATGCGAAACGGAACCTTACTTGAACAGGTAGTACGCGACGATAACGACCACGC
>JAJYCS010000079.1 GCA_021778115.1 Deltaproteobacteria bacterium | reverse complement strand
CCCTACCGTCGCGCCCCGGCAGCCTTACGGCAAACTCCACCCGCTGGTTGCTCCCCTTGCGGGTCTCGACATTGGTATCGTACTGCGAGGGGGCCAGGATCTGTTCCAAAAGCGAGGCCAGTTGCACCTCACCAAAGGTGCCGCGGGTCTTGACGTTGGTCAGCACCCGTTTCAGATCCCCTACCCCGTTGGCCAGGGTCTGCATCTCACCCAGCCCCTTCTGCACCTGCTCCAGCCGTTCGCTCACCAGCTTGAATGACTCGCCCAAGCGCTTTTCCAGGGTAGCGTGCAGCTTTTCATCCACCGTGGCCCGCATCTGTTCCAACTGTTTGGCGTTGTCCTCCTGAATCGACTGCAGGCGATTCTGCAGGGTCTCGCGCAGCTTCTCCATCCGGTCGTCGTTGGTGCTGGTCAGGGTCTTGAGCTGCCCCCCGAATAGCTCCAGCTGACTTTTCTGCAGACCGGCCAGTTCGCTCATCCGCTGCAGCAACCCATCCCCCAGAATCTTGACCGCCTGCAACGACTCTTCCCTCCCCTGCCGACCGATCGCCTGGGCCTCTTCACGGCTGCGTGCCAGTTCTTCCCGCTGCATGCGCTCACTACGTTCCAATAGACGTTCCAGTGACTCCAGACGATGTTCCAACGGGGATTGTGCTGATCCCAGACGCGATACCTTCACCAGCAGGATCACTGCCGCTGCCAGGCCAAGCAGGCCTGCGCCCGCCAGTATCACGAGCAACGTTTCAGTCATGTTGTTCTCCAAGCCGATGCTGCTGTAAAAAACCGCCTGGCAGCGGTAGCTGCACCAGGCGGTCGTGGATCATAGCCATGCTTCACTACCTGTCTTCACAGGTTCCGTTTATCGATAACACGGGCTGCCTTGCCTTCAAAACGTGGGATACTGTTGGGCTCCACCAGCTTCACGGTGATGCCGACGCCGATCACCGACTCGATCTTTTTCTCCACCAGTTCCAGGAAGGCCCGCTGACGCTTCATCTCATCAAAGAAGATGTTTTCGGTCACTTCGATGTTGACTTCCAACACATCGCTGGTGCCACGCCGGTCGACGATCAGCTGATAGTGAGGTTCGCATCCCTCAATGGCGAATAGCACCCCTTCGATCTGGGAGGGGAAGACGTTGACCCCCTTGATGATCAGCATGTCATCGCTGCGACCCATGGTCTTCCGCATCCGCACCGTGGTCCGGCCGCAGGCACAGGGTTCATAGCTGAGACTGGTGATGTCGCGGGTGCGGTAGCGGATCATCGGGAAGGCCTCTTTGGTGAGGGTAGTCAACACCAACTCCCCCACGCTGCCCGGCGGCAGCACAGCACCGGTTTCAGGATCGATGATCTCGGCAATGAAGGCATCTTCAGAGATATGCATGCCATTTTTGCAGTGGCATTCGCCAGCCACGCCAGGACCGATCACCTCGGACAGACCGTAGTTGTCGGTGGCGCTGATCAAGAGGCGTTGTTCGATCTCGTTGCGCATCGCCTCTGACCACGGTTCGCCGCCGAACAGCCCTACCTTGAGGGAGAGCGATTTCGGATCGATCCCCTGCTTCTCCATCCGTTCGGCAAGGGTCAGGGCATAACTGGGGGTGCCCACCAGCACGCTTGACTTGTAATCCTGCATGATCATAATCTGCTTGTCGGTATTGCCGCCACCCATCGGGATCACGGCGGCGCCGATCGTCTCGGAGCCGTAGTGCAGGCCAAAGGCGCCGGTGAACATGCCGTAGCCGAAGGTGATCTGGATCACGTCGTCATGGGTGACGCCTGCGGCGGTCATGAAACGTGCCACCAGGTTCGACCAGGCCTTGAGGTCGTTCCTGGTATAGCCCACCACGGTCGGCTTGCCGGTGGTGCCGGAGGAGGAGTGGATTCGCACTACCTCCCGCAACGGCACGGCAAACATGCCGTAGGGGTAGTTGAGCCGTAAATCCTCTTTGGTAGTAAAAGGCAGCTTGGCCAGATCGGCCAGGGAGGTGATATCCTCCGGGATGACACCCAGTTCCTTGAACTTGTTCTGATAGCAGCGGACATTCTTGTAGACCCGGTTGACCGTTGCCTGCAGCCGCTCCAACTGGAGCTGCTCCAGTTCTTCGCGAGGCATGCACTCATGCTGCGGATCCCAGATGGCGCTCATCGAACGCCCCCGCAGGCGGCGCGTACCGCCGCAGTCACCCGTGCCACGGCCTCATCAGGCGTCACCAGTTCCATTGCACCGCCGGAACGCAGCTTGAATTCCACCTTGCCATCAGCCAGATTCTTGCCACCCACCACGATCCGCAGAGGAATGCCGATCAGGTCGTGGTCCTTGAACTTGAAGCCGGGCCGTTCGTCACGGTCATCCAGCAGCGCCTCGACGCCGGCCGCCTCAAGCTGATCGTGCAGCTGCTGCCCCAGGGCCAGGGCCGCTTCATCCTTCTGGGCGTTGATCACCACCACAGAGCAGTGGAACGGCGCCAACGGCAGCGGCCAGATGACGCCGTTTTCGTCGTGGTTCTGTTCGATGGCGGCGGCCACGGTGCGGCCGATGCCGATACCGTAGCAGCCCATGAAGATGACCTGCTCCTTGCCGTCCTTGTCCAGGTAGGAGGCGTTCATAGCTTTGGAGTATTTGGTTCCCAGCTTGAAGACGTGGCCCACCTCGATACCGCGCCAGACCTCCAGGGTACCCCCCTGGCAGCGAGGACACGGATCGCCGGCTCCGACCAGGCGGATATCCGCAGTTCGGGTAACCGTGAAGTCACGCCCTATGTTTACACCTGTGTAGTGCTGGTCCGTCTCGTTGGCCCCCACTACTACGTCCGTCATACCCGAGACGGCATAATCGGCTACCACGGCCAGATCCCCCTTCAAGCCGATCGGCCCCAGGAAGCCGGGGGGAGAACCGGTAAAGCGCAGGATCTCCTCATCGGTGGCCATCCGGATCTCGTCCCACCCCAGGCAGTTCTTCAGTTTCAGTTCGTTCAGCTCATGGTCGCCCTGCACCAGGGCCATGGCAAACTGTCCGGCGCCGTCGGAACAGATCAGGGTCTTGATCAGGGTTGCCTGGGGCCGGTTTAAAAACTCGGCCACCTCGGCAATGGTCTTTTGACCGGGGGTAGCTACCTTGGTGAGTGGCTGCTGACCTGCTGCAGCCTGCTGCTGGCGAACCCCCTCGGCCTTTTCCACGTTGGCGGCATAACGGCAGGCGTTGCAGGAGACGATGGCGTCCTCGCCGGAGGAGGCCAGCACCATGAACTCGTGGGAGGCAGAGCCGCCGATGGAGCCGGTATCGGCCTCCACGGCGCGGAAATTCAGACCGCAGCGTTCGAAGATGCGGTTGTAGGCCTGATACATCTTGTCGTAGGAGAGATCGGCAGCGGAAGAATCGACGTCAAAGGAATAGGCGTCCTTCATGATGAACTCACGGCCACGCATCAGGCCGAAGCGGGGGCGGATCTCATCACGGAACTTGGTCTGTATCTGGTAGAAATTGATCGGCATCTGGCGGTAGCTCTTCACCTCACGCCGGGCCAGGTCGGTAATGACCTCTTCATGAGTGGGGCCAAGGCAGAACTCGTTCTCCTTGCGATCCTTGAAACGGAGCAGTTCCTTGCCGTACTGGGCCCAGCGCCTGGACTCGATCCACAGTTCGGCCGGCTGGACACCGGGCATCAGCAGTTCGATGGCCCCGGCACGGTTCATCTCTTCCCGCACGATCTGCTCAAACTTGCGGATGGAGCGCAGCCCCAGCGGCATATAGGTATAGATGCCGGCGGCAATCTTACGGATCATGCCGGCACGCATCATCAGCTGATGGGAGACCACCTCGGCGTCGGAGGGGGTCTCTTTGAGGGTGGGAATAAAAAAACTGCTGTAACGCATCGCAATAACTCCAGATCAGATCAGGTTGTAGCGGGTCAGCATTTCGATCAGCACATCGCGACGGAACGGCTTCACCACATAGTCATCACAGTCCCCCTCGAAGAAGGCGTCTTCGATATCCTGCGGTGAGCTGCAGGCCGAGATCATGAATACCTTCGTCCGTAGCCCCTGCTGTTGGTCACGCTCACGGAGCTGCCGCAGGGTCTCGGTGCCGTCCATGACCGGCATGATGATGTCGAGACAGATCAGGTCGTACGGTACGCCCTCTTCCACGGTCCGGTCAAACAGGGCCAGCGCATCCTTGCCGTTAGCGGCCTGATCGCAGTGGCCGAACTCCTCCAGCAAGGTAGCCAACATCATCCTGCCCATCTCATCGTCGTCAACGATCATGCTACGCATGGTCTGCCCCTTCCCCGTTCATCACAGACGGTCGATCTCTGCCAGCAAGGCATCGGCCAGTTCACTCTCAGGCACCTTGCGCACAATTTCACCTTTGCGGAAGACCAATCCCTCTCCCTTGCCGCCGGCAACACCCAGATCGGCCTCGCGGGCTTCGCCCGGACCATTTACGGCGCAGCCCATCACCGCCACCGTGATCTGTTTGTCAACCGACTGCAGACGGCGCTCCACCTCCTCCGCCACCCTGATCAGGTTGATCTGACACCGGCCGCAGGTAGGGCAGGAGACAAAGTTGACCCCACGCTGACGCAGCCCTAGGGCCTTCAGAATCTCATAACCGACCCGTACCTCATCCACCGGGTCACCGGTCAACGACACCCGCAGGGTGTCACCTATGCCATCGTGCAAGAGTATGCCCAGCCCTACCGATGATTTGATGGTGCCGGAAAATAGGGTGCCAGCCTCGGTGATACCGATATGCAGCGGATAGTCCACCTGCTGCGACAGCAGTTGGTAAGCCGCCACGGTCTTGGGCACGTCAGATGCCTTGAGGGAGATCTTGATCTCTCGGTAGTTCAGACTCTCGAGGATGCGTACATGCCCCAACGCCGATTCCACCATCGCCTCGGCGGTCGGGTGGCCGTATTTCTCCAGCAGATGTTTTTCCAGGGAACCTGCGTTGACGCCGATACGGATCGGCACGTTACGCTCTGCTGCAGCCTTGACCACCTCGGCCACCTTCCACTGCTCGCCGATGTTGCCGGGGTTCAGCCGCAGACCGTCGATGCCGCCTTCCAGCACACGAAGCGCAAGTTTGTAGTCAAAGTGGATGTCGGCAATCACCGGGATCGGGCTTTGCGTCTTGATGGCAGCCAACGCCTCTGCGGCATCGGCGTCGGGTACGGCGCAGCGTACGATTTCACAGCCGACATCGGCCAGAGCGCGGATCTGCCCCAGTGTGGCAGCGACGTCACGGGTGTCGGTGGAGCACATGGACTGTACGGCGCAGGGCGCCCCGCCGCCAATCGCCACCGGGCCAACATGGATCTGTCTCGTTGTAGGTTTCATAAGCTGGTGATAGTAACGGAAGCTGGCGTGAATTGCAACAGTGCCTCCTGACGGTCCTATACTGGCTATTATGATGCCTGCTGGTTGAACGGCGCCGGCAGGATCAAGGTGTCGAAATCGATAAAAAGGGCAGCCGGGATCACCGTATCCAGCTCATCAAAGGTCTGGCCCAGCAGCCGGCGGGTGAACTCTCGAAAGAGCAGTTGTTCCTGACTGAAGATCTCCTTGAACGGCGCCCGGAGCGCCGTCAGCTGCAAGGGGTACCCACCGGTGAAGTTCAAACTGCACCACTCATCGAACAAGACCTCACCCTGCTGATCATCGACCATCGGGACGCCATGGAGTCGGCAGGTCATCGGGCGGCTGTCATAGACCATGCAAAGGCCGTCATCCCCCAGAAGGGGACAGGGGGTCTCGTCATCATCCGGCATGATCCGATCCCACTCCTGTTCCGGTCGCAGATTCAGCAGATAGGGCGCTGAAAACTCAGGCCACTGCTGCCGAATCGTCGCAATCCGCTGCCGGGCAGGCCGGATAGCACGTTCCTGCAGTCTGCGGGGAAGGTGTTCAAAGCCGTCTCTCAGCAGAAAGGCGTCAAGCAGGGTGATATCGAACAGCCCCCGACAACAGGCGGTACACCCCTGATGGCAGACGATCTGATCAGCAGCCGCAAGACGACAACGGTAAAACCAGTCATCCACCTCCCGCAACAGCTCCCGGTAGGAGGTAAGCAGAGAACGAAGGTCAGCCATTACATGTAGATCATCACCTTCAGGTTGGCCGTGCCATCCTTGGTGGTGAAGGGTATGGTCACCCCTTTGCACTGGACGTTCATACTGGCGGCATCCTCGGGAGGTTCCGTCACGGTGCGTAACTGGCCCGAGACCACCAGGGGCAGTCCCATGGCCACATTGCCGTACTGGTCGTGGTACTTGGTCTTGAAGGAACCGGCGATGTTGTTGACCAGCTCGCCGATGGCATCCCGAATCGAATCTTCATCCGGCGCATCATCCATCAGCATCTCACACGCCACCAGATTGGCCGTGGCACGGTCGGCGGCGATGATGATATACCCCACCCTGTCACCGGCGACACCTATGATCCCGGTGACATCGGAATCGACCGGTACCATCCGCCGTTCGACTTGTCCAGCGTACAGGTCCACGTTCATGTAACACTTGAAGGTGTCCTGGGTGGCAGACATGATGGTGAACATGATTTCTTCAAAGCTGAGACCGCTCACACTTCCCCCTCTGCTGTTTCTGGATTGTGCTCTACTTACTGCAACTGACGTAGATATGCGGCCAGAGCGTCTGCTTGCCCAGACTGCAACTGGGCTGCAAAGGCAGGCATACCGCCCCTGCGCCCCTTCATGATAGTCTGTACCAGCTCCGCCCTGGTCTTGCCGTACTTAAACCGTGATGCCGACAGATCAGGGCCAACCTGTCCGCCGTGTCCCAACGCGCCATGACAGGGGGCGCAATAGGCTGCGAAGAGCTGCCTCCCCTGTGCGACCAGGCGAGGATCGCCGTATGCCTGATGGCCGGAACCGCTGTCATGTGAGGGACACGCGGCCAGCATCACACAACCGATCAGTGGCACGGCTAACATACGACGGTTCATAATGCCCTGCCGGTCACCTTGAAGACAAAGTCGTAGTTGAGGATATCCTCCCACTGGAACCCCTTGGCGGTGGAGCGGGTGTCATCGCTGCCGCTGTATGGCTTGCCAGGGGTAAAGAACCAGTTCATGATCGCCTCGCCCGAGGCGCGGAGCACTATCCAGTACTTGCCGGGGGCCAGTTCCTGGGGCTTATAGCCATCAGCAGGGGGAAAGGAGAATTCAACCCAATAGTACCCCGGCTTGTTGCGGGGTATCCGTTCAAGGTCCAGCAGATTGGAACGGATCCCCTGCATGATGTCGGGCTTACCCCCCTTGTCCCTGACCACGTCGATATAGACCGCACCATCGCCACCGAACTTGTGCATGGCCAGCGCGATATGATCAAGGGTCATCCGGCCTCTGACAAAAAATGCCTGGGCATAGATATGCCGTGAGGTGACATACTCGGAGGTTTCCCGTTCAAAGATCCGGGTGCCGATGTTGCCACGGACGTTATACAGGGTGACCAAGGTAGGGAATTCCATATTGCCGAACACCAGGCGGGCGCCTGGGACTGGCTTCCTGTGGGTGGTTGACGGCTTTGCCGGCCGGCCCGGTTTAAGCGGTTTGTGAAAGAGTGGAGTTTCTTCATCGTCGGTAAACTCCGGCCCACCATTACCCACGAACTCGGTTCGGGCAGGGCCGGCGCCGCTGCCGGCAGTCGGTGGCGCTGGCTTGCTCGGCCGTGATGGCATCGTCTCGGACCGCGTCGTCGTACGAGGCCCCGGCTCACGCGTACCGCCACCGGCTGCGGCAATCAGATTGCTGAGGAGATACGGACGCGGCAGTGCGGTAAAACGCTCCATCTTCAGATGAATGTTATCCTTGGAATAGTGCCCCTCGATAACCTCACTGTAGGCCGGCAGATAGGGACCGCCACGCCAGGTGTCGTTGATATCCCGTGAATCGACCCCCTGGGTCTGTTTGATGTGCCGGGTTGAGGTAAACTGCTTTGATTGCTGGGGGTCGTACGGCAACCATCCCAGATCGGGAAACCATACCTCGAGCCAGGCGTGCCCCCCCTGCCCCATGCTCTGCACGATGGCATTTTTCGCATCGATCGGTACCTTCCAGGCATCCTTCAGGGTAATGCCGCCGACGATCCGTGCCGGAATACCGACGCTACGTAAAAGGGCGATGGAGAGATGGGCGAAGTTCTGACAGTTGCCGCTGTGGGTGGCCAAGGTGTAGGCGGCGTCATACTGGGGCGGATTGAAGGTATACTTGATCTGGTCGGCCACCCAGTTGGTGATGGCCGTAACCGCTTCGTACTCGCTCCGTGCGCCGTTGGTCAGACGACGGGCCAGCTCGTTGATTGAGGAGGCGTTGGACTGTACCAGATCGGTGGCCTGCAGGTAGAGCTGTTCCCCATTGGCCTCACCTCCCAGGGGAAACGGGGCCTTGCTGGTCATGTCAGCCAGCACCGTATGCAGGATGGCGTTGTACTCAAGCCTGACCCGGATGTCCTGATCGACGTTCTCCCAGACGACTTTCTGAAACCGGTTGCCAAAACGATCGGTCTCCACGACGGAACTGACAGGACGGGGGGTAAACTGGGTCTCAAGCCCCTCTATGGATTGCGTAACCGTGTGGGTATGAAAGGTTGCAGGCAGGGCAAACCGGAAGGTAAAGGTTGAGACAGGCCCCTTGTTGACCGCGAACTCCATCCCCTGGCGCATGGCCACCGTGCCATCCAGTGTGCCTCCCAGGATCAGAGTCTTGGCGAAGGCCGGTCCTGTGGCGATGATACAACAGCAGAGAACGGTTACCGTGGCAAGCAGCAGCTTTTTCATAGCACCTTCCTCCTGCTTTTCGTCTGCCCCACAATCCAGACTTATTCCCACTCGATGGTTGCCGGCGGTTTCTGGGAGATGTCGTACACCACCCGGTTGACCCCTCGCACCTCGTTGATGATGCGGGATGAGATGTTGCCCATCAGCTCATAAGGCAGCTTGACCCAGTCGGCGGTCATGCCGTCC
>JAJYCS010000078.1 GCA_021778115.1 Deltaproteobacteria bacterium | reverse complement strand
GTTCAACTGATTGGCCAGCTTCTGACGATTGCCGCTGAAATCCTGCAGTTGATGGGCCAGATCCTCACCGATCCGGCCTATCAGGCTTAAGTAGCGCGTCTGGTTGGGCACCTTGATCTGAAGGTCGATCTCATTCTTCATCACGGTTGTCGTCCCGTAACCGCATTGGCGGCGGTCAAAACGAGGCCAGGGCCTCATCCATAGTGGTGTAGATGGCAAAGACACGGTGCAGTCGGGTCAACTCAAACATCGATTTTACCTGGCTTTGAAGTCCGGAGAGCTTCAGGTCGGCCTGACGGGCGGAGGCGTTCTTGAAGCCGGATACCAGGGCACCCAGACCGGAGCTGTCGATGAAGCGCACCTCCTTCAGGTCCACCACCACGCCGTTTTTTCCGCCGGCGAACAGACCGGCCAGCTCCTGCTTCAGCTCGTCTGCGTTATGGGCATCGAGCCGCTCCTCTTTCACCTGCAGCAGCACCACGTTCCCCTGATCTTCCCGTTTCAGGTTCATTCTGTTACTCCTTTCCTCAGGTTAGTATTTTCAAAACCACCATCGAGACATCGTCCTGCAGCGCCTGGCTGCCGCTAAACTCCTGTACTGCATCGTAGAAGGAATCGGCGATCCGTGCGGCAGGTTCATGAATCACCGTTGAGAGGTGGAGGCAGATCCGCTCCACGCCGTACAGCTCGCCGTGGGGGTCCATGGCCTCGGGGATACCGTCGGTGTGGAAAAAGATGACATCGCCGGCCTGCAGCGCTATGGACTGCTCTTCAAAAACCACATCGGTCTTGATCCCCAGAATCAGCCCTTCGGCGTCCAGTTCGCGACAGCTGGTCTCGCCGGGACGATGGAGCAGGGGGCGGTTATGGCCGGCATTGGCGTAGGAAAGGCGCCCGGTGGCGGCGTTGTAACGGGCGTAGAACATGGTGATGAAGAGCTCAGCCCTGCTCAGGTCGTCGTGGAGCTGTTTGTTTAGCGCGTTCAAGATCACACCGGGGCTGGTGGCCCGGTTGGCCTGGGCCCGCAGCAGGGTGCGCACCTCGGCCATGATGAGGGCAGCCCCGACGCTGTGTCCCGATACATCGGCAATCAGCAGGTCAATGGTTTGATCGTCCCGTCTGAAGAAATCGTAGTAGTCGCCTCCCACATGGGCGGCGGCGATACAGCGGCCGGCCAGCTCGACCCCGAAGATGGCAGGCGGTTCTTCAGGCAAGAGGGAAAGCTGGATCTGCTGGGCGATCTCCATGTCCCGCATCAGGCGGGCCTTCTCCAGCTGGGCCTGCTGCATGGTGCGCCGAGCCGCTTCCCTGGCCTCCATCTCTCCCATCAGGCGGGCTGCCTGGGCCAGCTGGCCGGTAAGGCTGGTCAGCAGGTTGCTGAACTCCTCGGTAAAGAGTCCGACGATGCTCTTTGAATAGACCGACAGGACCCCCAGGCACTCTTCCCCCTCCCTGAAGACCGGGACATGGGCAAAGGATACGAATCCCTCCGCCCGGGTCTTCTCCATCTCCAGGATGCCGTTCAGCTGGTGGAGGTCGTTCACCAGATGGACCCGCTGGTCTATCATCGCCATCTTGAAGTACGGCTCGCTCTCCAGATACCAGTGTTCCGGGGTTATGGGGCGGCGATCGCTCCCCTGGTAGCTGATCACCTCCAGCGGGAAATCGCTGTTCTTTCGCAGCTGGATCAGGGCCACATCCAGTTTGAACTCTTTCAATAAAAGCTGCAGCAGGTCGTCGCAGATGGTCTGCAGGTCCAGGGTGCGGTTCATGATCTCGGAGGCCTTGAGGCGGACGTATAGCGCCTCACGACTCTGGTCTAGGGAGGTGCGGACCGTGCTGAATATGTCATATACCGACTCCATGCGGCTTCCCATATCGGAGAGATAGCTGTCCACAATGGCGCCGGCGGCGGCGGCCCCCACCGAACCGGCCAGGGTCCGTTCCACAAAGCGTTTAAGCCCCGGCAGTTCAAAATCCTCAACGGCGCTGTCAGGTTCCAGTTGCCGTTCCACGAGATAACTCTCCATGGCGTGCCGCGCCTCACCCTGACCGATGAATTTCCCCAGAAGAGCGGTGAACTGCGGGATCGTGACCGGTTTGGAGAGTCGTTTCAGGGCGGCCCGGTAGGCCCTGGCCTCCTGCTCGAAGCTGCCGATGAAACGGTGTACCTGCTCTTTTTCCCGTTCGGACTGGGGGAGGAGCAGCGAACAGACCAGATAGGCGCCGGTGTTGAACAACATGCTCCAGAACAGGGAGTGGCTCCACATATCCATGCCGATCAGGCCGAACAGGGCGGTTGGTTTCAGCAGGGCAATACCGAACGGACCGTTGGCCAACAAGGGATGGAGTGCGGGGGTGGCGATCAGGGAGGGGAGCAGCAGGGTGTAGGCCCAGAGCACGAAACCGAGGCCCATGCCGCAGATGGCGCCCGCCTTGTTACCCCGTTTCCAGTAGATCCCCCCCAGCATGGCCGGCAGGAACTGCATGGCAGCGGCAAACGAGATGAGCCCCATGTTGACCAACATGAACGAGTTTCCTGCCAGACGATAGTACAGGTACCCCAGGCAGACCACTAAAACGATGCCGAACCGTTTGAGGTTGATCAGCAGAACCGGGAACCACTGCTTGGGGGTAATCCGCACAATGACCGGCATGAATAGGTGGTTCAGCAGCATGGTGGAGATGGCCACCGATTCCACCATCACCATGCCGGCGGCAGCCGACAGCCCACCCAGGAAGGCCAGCAGGGCGATGCCGCCATTGTTACGCAAAAGGGGCAGACTGACCACGAAGTAGTCGGCGCCGGCGGCGCTGCCGGTGAGGAGTATCCCTCCCAGGGCGATCGGTATGATGAAGAGGTTGATAAGAAAGAGGTAGGCCGGGAAGAGCCACATGGCGGTGGTGACATGCCGTTGGTCGGCATTTTCTACCACCATGACATGGAACTGTCGCGGCAGCAGCATAATGGAACCCATTGACATGAGCAGCATGGTTGAGGCGGGAATGGCGGCGCCGTCGGTCCCTGTGCTGAGGGTCATCAGTCGGGTGAATTGTTGGGGAAAACGGCTCTGGAACTGCTGGAAGATATCGCCCAGCCCGTTAAAGACCCCCCAGGTGATGAAGATGCCGACCGCCACCAGGCTGAGCAGCTTGACCAGGGATTCAAAGGCCACGGCGGCGATCAATCCTTCGTGACGGTCACTGGAGGAGAGACGGCGGGTACCGAAGATGATGCCGAAGATGGCGAGGATAGCGGTCAGGACCATTCCGGTGGGGAGGGTGAGGGATTCCACGGTGCCGGGGATGGCGATGGTACGGCTGGTGATGCCGCTGACCAGGGCGAATGAGGTGGAGACCGCCTTTATCTGCAGGGCGATGTACGGCATGATCCCCAGGGTGGCGATCAGGGTCACCAGTGTCCCTAAAAGCTGGGATTTCCCGTAGCGCAGGCTGATGAAGTCGGCGATGGAGGAGACGTTGGATTCCTTGCTGATCCGGATCATCCTGAGGAGGATGAAATGCCAGGAGAAGGCGGTCAGGGTCGGTCCCAGGTAGATCATCAGGAAGTCTATCCCGCTGGTGGCCGCCTTGCCGACACTGCCGTAAAAGGTCCAGGAGGTGCAGTAGATGCCGATGGAGAGGGAATAGACCAGCGGATTGCTGACCAGGCTCCGGCCGCTGTCGCTCCGTCGGCGGGCAAACCAGGCGATCAGAAACAGAAGCCCAGTGTAGGTCGCGGCGATGAGGGTTACCTGCAACAGGCTGAAGGTCACGGCGGTGGGGGCGTTTCACCGGGGTGATGCTCCGGCGCTGCGGTCTGGGTAAAGAGGTAGATCACGCCAATGGAGGCTGCCCAGCCAAGGGTGAGGTAGAGGTAGAGGAGGGGGAATCCCATGAGGGTAAGGGGCTGGTTGAAGATCTTGAGAAAGGGGAAGTTGATCATCACGTTCCCCAGGATGAAAAAGATGATCCAGGATTCCCGCAGTTGCAGACGTTTGAGCAGGCGGTATCGAGTGGTGCGCCAGATCATGGGATGCCTCGTGGTTGCCGGCGACCGTCGGTAGGATCCGTTGCAGACGTCAACGTCCCGGCAGGGGAAATACTACCATCGAACGCCCGGAGACGCAAGCCGCCACCGGTTCTAGTGGATTCGTTTGACGCTCCGTCTCGTTGTGTGATAGCGTCATGAAGATATGCCGAATCTCTATTCTCATCCAGTACGGTAATGGTGCCCCATGCTGCGCTTGCTGCTGTTGATCCTCCCGACCATGCTTCTCGCCGCCTGTGCCGGCCTCCATGCCGATGACGACCAGGGGGTGCGATCGATCCCTCCCACCGCATTGGGACTCTACGCCCAGGCCCGACTGGCCTGGAGCAACGGCGAGGGCGACCGGGCCCTCGATCTGCTGCACGCCGCCCAGTCCGTGGATCCTCACTCTGCACAGCCCTACGTCGCCGAGGCCGAGATCCGGATGAAGGTCAACCAGATTAAGGAGGCCCTGGCGGTCCTAGACAAGGCGATCAAGATCGATCCCACCTATCGCGATGCCTATCTCCTGGCGGGGGCCATCATGGCCAACCTGGGGCGTGACCGGGAGGCGGTTGGGTATCTGCGCACCGCGGTCAAGCTGGATCCGGCCAAGGAGGATGCGGTCCTGGAGCTGGTCAACTCCCTGCTCAGGCTGTACGAGTACGAGGAGTCGGTGAATGTGCTGAAGGAACTGATCCGTCTGAAACCGGACTCCGCCGCCGGTTATTATTATCTCGGCAAGACCTACAGTCAGATGAAGCTGTTTCGTGAGGCGCTGGGCTATTACAAACAGGCCCTGGAGCTGCGTCCCGATTTCTTTCAGGCCGCCGTTGACCAGGCCGTCTCCCTGGAGGCGTTGGGGGAGTTTGATCAGGCCATCGCCGCCTATAGGAAGCTGGTGGATGAAACAGAGAACCGGGCGCCGATACTCAACCATCTGGTGCAGTTGCTGATTCAACAGCGGCGGTATGAAGATGCCCTGTTTTATCTCCACAAGCTTTCAGCCATGGGGCTGGACAGCGCCGAGGTACAACGGAAGATAGGGTTGATCGATCTGGAGCTGGGGCGCTACGATGAGGCGATTGCCGTCTTTACCGCCATGCTGAACCGTGAGCCGGACAACCACCAGCTCAGATTCTACCTGGCCTCGGCGTTTGAGGATAAAGGTGCGCTGGATCAGGCCAAGGCGGAATTCATGCGGATCCCTGCCGATTCCGGGGTCTATGTCGAGGCCCTGGGGCATCTGGCCTTCATCCTCAAGGAACAGGGGGATGCGGCTGGGGCGGTGAGGCTTTTGCAGAACGGGATTGCCGCTTCGCCGAATCGCCTGGAGCTGTATCTGACCCTGGCAACCCTCTACGATGCCTTAGACCGGGACCAGGACGGTCTGGAACTCCTGTTGGGGGCAGAGGCCCGCTTTAAGGATGATCCCCGATTTCAGTTCCGGCTGGGGGTCCTCGATGACAAACTGGGTAAGCGCCAGGAGTCGATCCAGCGGATGAAACGGGTGATCGAACTGAATCCCCGTGATCCCCAGGCGTTGAACTACCTTGGGTACACCTACGCCGAGATGGGGATCAATCTCCACGAGGCGTTGGACTACATCAAACGCGCCTTGGAGATCCGCCCGGATGACGGCTTCTTCCTCGATAGTCTCGGCTGGGTCTATTACCAGCTCAAACGTTACGACGAGGCGATCCGGGAGTTGGGACGGGCCGCCCAGCTGCTCAACGACGATCCCACAGTGCTGGAGCATCTGGGGGATGCCTACCTGGCCCATCACGAGCCGAAAAAGGCGGTCAGGATGTATAAGAAGGCCCTTGAGTTGGACACCGACAAGCATGCCCTTGAGGAGAAGATCAGGCGGGTCCTGAAAGGGGAACTGGACGAACGATGAGCCGTCGGCTGCAGCGGTGGATCCTGGCCGGCTGCTGCTGGCTGCTGCTGGTCGGCTGCACTGCCGACCGCCGGACATCCCCCCACCGGCAAACAGCTGGCGGAGCGCCGGCCTACGGCGATACCCTGGTGGAGGGGACCATCGGCGAGGCATCGACCCTGCTGCCGATCCTGGCCTCCGACAGCGCCTCCCTCAGTGTGGCAGGCCTGATCTATAACGGTCTGGTCAAGTACGACAAGGACCTGCGGATTGTCGGTGACCTTGCCGACTCATTCAAGGTCTCGTCGGACGGCCTGACGATCACCTTTCATCTGCGTCACAACGTCCGCTGGCACGATGGCGCACCGTTTACCTCCCGCGATGTGCTGTATACCTATCGGGTGATCGTCGATCCTAAGACCCCCACCGCCTATTCGGAAGACTTCAAGCAGGTGGCATCGGTGACGGCGCCGGACGACTACACCGTGGTGGTGCGATATCGCAGGCCCTTCGCCCCGGCGTTGGCCTCCTGGGGGACCGCCATCCTGCCGGCCCATCTCCTGGAGGGGCGGGATATCACCAAGAGCCCTTTGGCCCGCAGACCGGTGGGCACCGGTCCCTTCCGGTTCAAGGAGTGGGTGGCTGGCCAGAAGATCGTGCTGGAGGCCAATCCCGATTACTTTGAGGGGCGTCCCTACCTGGACCGGTACGTCTTTCGGGTTATCCCTGACAGTTCAACCATGTTCATGGAGCTTAAGGCCGGCGGTGTCGATATGATGTCGCTCACACCGGTGCAGTACGCCCGTGAGACCGAAAGCCGCCATTTCAACGGGCGGTTTTGCAAATACCGGTACCCCTCGAACGGCTACCTCTACCTGGGCTACAACCTGCGGTATCCGTTGTTCAAGGATGTCCGGGTGCGCCGCGCCATCACCGCCGCCATCAACAAGGACGAACTGATTCAGGGGGTGCTGTTCGGCATGGGGCAGCGGGCGGTGGGACCGATCGTGCCGGGGCGATGGGCCTATAATCCCTCGCTGCACGATATCCCCTTTGACCCTGCCTACGCCCGACGTCTGCTGGCCGAGGCCGGCTGGCAGACGGGTTCGGACGGAATCCTGCAGAAGGGAGGGAAACCGTTCAGATTCACCATCCTCACCAACCAGGGGAACCAGCAGCGGTTGCTCACCGCCCAGATCATCCAGCAGCGGCTGCGCCAGGTCGGGATCGACGTCAGGATCAGGGTGGTGGAGTGGGCCGCCTTCCTGAAGGAGTTCATCGACAAGGGGAATTTTGAGGCGGTCCTTCTGGGGTGGCTCACCTCGCAGGACCCGGATATGTATGATGTCTGGCATTCCAGCAAGACCAAACCGGGAGAGCTGAATTTCATAGGCTACCGTAACCCCGAGGTGGATCGCCTGTTGGTGGAGGGGCGCAGCACCTTTGACCTGGAAAAACGGAAAAAGGCCTACTACCGGATTCAGGAGATACTGGTGCAGGATCAGCCCTATACCTTTCTCTATGTACCGGACGCCCTGCCGGTGGTCTCCGCACGGATCCATGGCGTGACGCCCGCGCCGGCAGGCATCGGCTACAACCTCATCAGGTGGTATGTCCCCAGGCAGGAGCAGCGTTACTAACGCGCACCACCCCTTCGCAGCCCTTCATATGGGAGCTGATAACCGCTCCTGCCCTTCCTGTTTGCAGCGTTGACATCCGCCGCCATAAATTGTATACAATATGCTCTTTTCCGCACCCCAAACCGATCCTTAAGTACCTATCACCATGAGGAGGATTCACCGATGATCGAAGCCTATCTGGCCCATGAAGCCGAGCGTGCCGCCCAGGGTATCCCGGCGCTGCCGCTCTCTCCCGAGCAGACTGCCGACCTGTGCAAGCTGCTGGAAGCCCCCCCTGCCGGCAAGGAGGAGTTCCTGCTCAACCTCCTGAAGAACCGGGTTTCCCCCGGCGTTGACCCGGCCGCCAAGGTGAAGGCCGAGTTTCTGGCCGGTATCCTGAACGGCAGCAAGAAGTCACCGCTGGTTTCCAAGGTGGATGCCGTCCGTATCCTGGGCACCATGATCGGCGGCTACAACGTGACGCCGCTGGTGGAGGCCCTGAAGGTGCCCGAACTGGCCGACGAGGCTGCCTGCGCCCTGTCCGGCATGACTCTGGTCTATGACGGTTTCGATCAGGTGGTGGCTCTGTCCGGCTCCAACGCCGCCGCCAAAAAGGTGCTGCAGTCCTGGGCCGATGCCGAGTGGTTTACCAAGCGCCCCGGCGTGCCCGAGACCATCAAGGTCAAGGTATTCAAGGTGGAAGGCGAGATTAACACCGACGACTTCTCCCCGGCCGGCGATGCCTGGAGCCGTCCCGACATCCCGCTGCACGCCCTGGCCATGGGCAAGACCCGCTTCCCGAATCGCCTCGCCCAGATCGCCGAGTGGCGCGCTGCCGGCAATCAGGTCGCCTTTGTGGGCGACGTGGTCGGTACCGGTTCCTCCCGTAAATCGGCCTGCAACAGCGTGTTGTGGCACATGGGGCAGGAGATCCCCTGCGTGCCTAACAAGAAGACCGCCGGCGTGATCATCGGCGGCGTCATCGCCCCGATCTTTTTTAACACCGCCCAGGATTCCGGCGCGCTGCCGATCAAGGCCGACGTGACCAAGATGAACGATGGCGACGTGATCACCATCAACACCGCCAAGGGTGAGATCTGCAACGCGGCCGGTGAGGTGATCTCCACCTTCAAACTGGCTCCCAACACCATCGCCGACGAGTTCCGTGCCGGCGGGCGGATTCCGTTGATCATCGGCCGCGCCGTGACCGAGAAGGCCCGTAAGGCCCTGGGGCTGGGCGAAACCGACGTCTTCACCAAGCCGGTCAACCCGGAAGCCAAGGCCGGTCAGGGCTACTCCCTGGCCCAGAAGATGGTAGGCCAGGCCTGCGGTGTGACCGGCGTGCTGCCCGGTACCGCCTGCGAGCCCAAGATGACCACCGTCGGTTCCCAGGACACCACCGGCCCGATGACCGCCGACGAGCTGAAGGAACTGGCCTGCCTCAAGTTCCTGTCGCCGATGTTCATGCAGTCCTTCTGCCACACGGCCGCCTATCCCAAGCCGGCCGATGTGAAGATGCACAAGAACCTGCCCGCCTTCATCATCGAGCGGGGCGGCGTACCGCTCAAGCCGGGCGACGGCGTTATCCACTCCTGGCTGAACCGCCTGCTGCTGCCCGACACCGTCGGCACCGGCGGCGATTCCCACACCCGCTTCCCGATCGGCATCTCTT